>JBMOFX010000128.1:0-7860 GCA_049318665.1 Ilumatobacteraceae bacterium
CGAGTACACGCCCGCCGATTGGCCGAGCGACTACGTGCGGCTCGAGCTCGTGCGGATGGTGATGCAGTTCCATGCCCGGGCACCGATGGGCCTCACCACCATGCCCGCACTGGCGCTCGCACAACCGCCGCACGTCCGGCTGTCGTGGCTGCTCGGGCGTCACGACATCGAGGGTCTGGCGCCGGCAGGCGTCTTCTGATCACTCGCATGCCTCGGCCACCGCGTCGGGGTTGGCGAATGCAAGCAGCACCGCACTCATCGCGTTGAACGTCGCCGGGTCGGTCTGTGGTCGGAGCCCTTCGACGTAGCCCTCGAGTCGCGTCGCCACCGCGTCGGTGGCACAGTCGCCGTCGTCGTCAACGTCGAGCGCGCGGCCGAGATCGTCGATCGCGGAGGCGGGGAGCGTGCCGGCGAGCGCCTGCTGGCACACGATCGCGGTGATCGCGACGATCGCGGTGTGCGACACGCGACCACCGAACCGTTCCTGCGCTTCGGCCTCGACGCGAGCGGCCGACGGCACCACGCCCCACTCATCGAGCTTCGTTCGCGCCAGGTCGGAGGCGATCTTCGTCGCGCCGCTCGTGGCGATCCCTGCGACCGGTCCACCCGGTGCGAGCGCCGATGCGACGGTGCCGCCCGCGCGGAGCACCAGGTCGAGCCATCGGCGTGATGCCTCGCCCCGCATCGCGTCCGCCTCGCGGCACGCTCGTTCGAGCTGGGAGATCGTGGTGGCCACATCGATCAGCGGGCCGAGGTCGATCGTCCCGTCGATCCGGGTGATCGGGCGGGTCTCGAGCCGACCCTGCCACGCCGCGAGTTCGAGCAGGAGACGGTCCATCGCGGCCTGCTCGCGTGCGATCCACACGAGGGTGTCGTCGGCTTGGGGTCGCGTCCAACCCCAGTCGGTGCGGAGCCGGTTGAACTGTGCGAGCCACGGTGCCACGGCCGCCGCGAGGTAGACGCGTGCGTGCGGGGTCGCGCCGTCGTGGCCACGACCGAACGCAGGTGCGGCGCCCCGCGCCCAGGTGAGCATCGGGAGCAGGATGGCGCCGGCCGTCGCCGCGTCGGTGTGCGCCGGCGACGATCCGACGGCCAGCAACCGCTCGACGAGGGTTTCGTCCGCAGCGGTGAGGAACACCATCGGCGGATCATTCGCTGCACGTCGGAGGAACGCCGTCGCCGCAGCGGGGTCGGCGATCAACAGCTCGAACAGCCGATCGGCGACGTTCGGTCCGTCGGCCATCTGATCCGGCCACATCCAGCCATCCGGGCGCCCCTCCTGCCAACGGATCAGGATCGCTTCGGCGGCAATGGCGAGGAGCGGGCCGTGAACCCGATCATCGACGAGTTGCTGGGCGGCGATCGCCGGGTCGTCGACGTCGGTCCACGACATCGGCACCGTGGTGATGCCGAGCACACGTTCGACCGCGGGAAGCCACAGGTCGCGCAGCGACTGTCTGGCGCGGCGTATCGCCAACGATGCGTCACCGATGAACGGAGCAGCGCTCGGGTCGGTGCAGCGTCGCACCAACTCGTCGAGCTCGTCGGCCGCGCGTCGCAACGACGACCGGAGCGCTCCGAGCAGCACCTCATCGAACCCGATGAACTCGCTCATCGGCGGGCCAACGTGTCGGCTTCGTCGGCCAGTCGGGAGAGACGCCGTGCCGCGTGCAGCAGCTCGTCCTGTGCCGCGAGCAAGCGGCGGCGGATCATCACCAGGTCGTCGCGGCAGGCCGATGCGAGTGGGCCGCGCCACACCTCGGTGCCGGCGCGCCGATGGAGTTCGAGCGCCTGGCATCCGCCGAGCGACATGGCGAGTCGCTGGATCGTGCGAGCGCTCACCCGGAGCGCGTCCGGGTCGGCAGGCGGGGCGGACATGCCTCTCGATGACCGGCATCGATCATCGACGACCGGAAGTCGCGGTCCGAACCGTCAGAGGTATCGGACCACCACGTGGTGCGGGAGTTGCGTGTCGCGGGTGATGAAGCCGTCGCCGACGACCTCGAAACCCTCGCGCGCGTAGAACCGGAGCGCGGCGTCGCGAGCGTTGGCCCACACCAGCGAGGCCCCCATTCCACGTGCGTGCTCGACGCCGGCACCGATCAGCGCGGCACCCACGCCGAGTCCCTGATGGGAGGTGAGCGTCGCCATGCCGCGCAGCTGCACCGCCGGCACGCCCGGTTCCGCCGCAAACGCGCTCGGGATCCACGTGCTCGTGCCCACCAACCGGTCGCCGTCGAACGCGCCGAGGTGCACGGCACCCGGCCAATCGTCCTCGACGAAGCGAGCGTCCTTGGTCGGCGTGTCGGCCCGCAGCACCGTCACGCGCATCACGATCGCATCATCGAGCGCGATCGGCGCCACCGTCCAACGATCGGTCATGGCGCGATGCGCACGGCGTTGCCGCCCGATGCCGCCGACTCGTAGATCGCACCGACCACGCGGTGCGCCTCCACAGCAATCGAGAAGTCGGGATGTGCGGGTCGTCCCGCGACGACGGCGCGGACGAACTCGCCGTCGGGGTTCATCGAGCCGTCGAGCAGCGATGCGGTCGCAGCCACGATCTCGTCACCGTCGAGTGAGCCCGTGGTGCCATCGGCGTCCGACCACGACACGGGGCCGAACCAGTCGTTGCCCTCGATCACGATGTGGCGGCGTTCGCAGAACACTTCGACGCGGCGCAGGCTCGGCCGAGCGAGGTTGTCATGCCACACCGAGGTGAGGGTGCCC
The DNA here is from genome assembly GCA_049318665.1 of Ilumatobacteraceae bacterium. Taxonomy (GTDB): domain Bacteria; phylum Actinomycetota; class Acidimicrobiia; order Acidimicrobiales; family Ilumatobacteraceae; genus VFMC01. The sequence continues at coordinate 2,731 of JBMOFX010000128.1, forward strand.
GTTGCGCCGTTACGGAACGCGATGGTGGCGCTGGCGACGTCCTCGATGCCGTCGAGTCCGTGGAAGTACGCGGTGAGCGCCGACACCCGGTCGATGTCGCCGACGAGGAACCGCAGCATGTCGACATCGTGGATGCTGTGTTCGAGCATCGTGCCGGCACCGGCGAGGGCCTTGTCGCCGCGCCAGGTGGAGGCGTAGTGGCCCTGCACCGGGATGAACTGGTCGTCGCGGAACACGACGGTCATCACGCGTCCGGCCGCCTGGTCGGTGATGAGGTGACGAGCCCACTGATAGGCCGGCGACCGGCGCAGGATGAGACCCACCTGGTTGATGACTCCAGCGTCGCGGACCGTTCGGGCCATCCGCTCGGCGATGTCGGTGCTGATTGCCAGCGGCTTCTCGCAGAACACCGCGAGGCCGCGCTCGGCCGCTGCGGTGACGAGTCGCGGGTGCTCGTTCGTCCACGTGCACACGTACACCGCATCGCATCCGTCGAGCACCTCGTCCTCGGTCGCGCACACGGTGTGCCCCGACGCCGCGGCGAACGCTTCGGCTCGTTCGGTGTTGGGGTCGTAGACGCCGGCGCGCACGACGTTGCACTCGGTCTCGGCGCCGCTGCGGCGCAAGCTCTTCGAGTGGTAGGTGGCGATGAGGCCGGCGCCGAGGAAGCCGATGCGGAGCGGTGAAGTGGTCATCGCCCGGCGACTCTACGGCGCGCAGCAGCGGGTGACGGTGGCGTTGCGTCCTGTGGTGTCAGTGGATCGTCAGTCGACGTTGTCTCCCGACGCGGATCACCAGCGGCTGAAGGTGGTGTGTTCGTGAATGCGCTGGTCCTTCGTGATCAGCTGCGCCGCGGCGACGATCGCGTCGGCCACGATCAGCCGGTCGAACGGGTCCCTCGTCCAGCTCTGCGACAGCGCCGCATGCACGACTGCCTGCATGGAGGCATCCGACGACCGGAGGCCGATCCGCTCGGACAGGTCGCCGACGATCTCGGCGCCGCTCACGCTGAGCCGACCGATCTCGTGCAGATAGGCGAGCTCGAGTTGCACGATCGGCGAGATATGGGGCACGTGCTGCTCGATCGCCTCGATCGCACTCGACGAGAGCCGCTCGATCTCCCCGGCGTACAGCCAGACGACGACGTGCGTGTCGAGACGGATCATCCCTGCCACTCGTCGGACCAGTCGAGCTGCACGAGGTCATCGCTGTCACCCGTGACGATTCCATTCCTGCGAACGAGACGGCTCAGACGTGTGGGGGCGTCGTCGGCGGTGATCCGGAGTCGGCGTCCGTTTCGTTCGATCTCCACCGGTTCACCCGTGGCCAGCACATGATCGAGCACTCGGTAGATGTCCTCACGCAGCTTCGACGCAGTCAAGATCATGAACGGAGGTTACACGTACGAGCGATCGTACCGACCGCGTACGCACGTGGACCCTCAGATGGCCCACGAGATGATGCGATCGGCGATCCGGGCGGCTTCGTCGGCATCGTGGGTGACCATCAGCACCGACGTGCGGGTGGCGCGCAGCAGACGCGCGAGGTCGTCGGTGAGTCGGTCGTGGAGCTCGCGGTCGAGGCCGGTGAGCGGCTCGTCGAGGAGGAGCACCGGTGGTTCGGGCGCAAGCGAACGGGCGAGCGCGACCCGTTTCGCCTCGCCGCCACTGAGCGAGTTGACCGATCGGCCGTGAGTGTCGGGGAGCCCGACCAGTGAGAGCACCTCGGCCACGCGGGCCTGTCGCTGTGCGCGGGCCATGCCGTGCATCCGCAATCCGAACTCGACGTTGCCGGCCACGTCGAAGTGGGGGAACAGCTGGTCGTCCTGGAACACGAGCCCGATCCCGCGTCGGTGTGCTGCCAGCGTCGTGATGTCGCCGCCGTTCGACACGATGGTGCCCGAGTCGGGCGCGAGCAGCCCGGCGATCACCCGCAGCAGGGTGCTCTTGCCTGATCCCGATGGGCCCTGCAGTGCCACCACCTCGGCATCGCCGACGGTGAGCGACACGCGGTCGAGCACCGTTCGTTCGCCGAACCGCACGCAGACGTCACGAACGTCGAGCATCGGTGCCTCCCGGATGTCGGCTGTCGCTCACCGCGTCGACGGCCACGAGGATCACGACGGTGACGGTGGCCAGGATCACCGCGAGCGCCGACGCCTGCGCACGCGGCACGTCGCCGGCACGACCGAGGAGGCGGGCGATGGCGATGGGGAGCGTCTCCTGGCCGGTTCGCGTGAGGAACGTGGTGGCTCCGAACTCGCCGAGTGAGATCGCTGCGGCGAGCCCGGCCGCCGTCACGAGCGGACGGCGGATGAGGCGGACGTCGATCTCGCGCCAGGCGCGTAGCTCCGGAGCGCCGAGGGTCGCAGCAGCGTCGAGCCACGTGGTCGGCCTCGCGCTCAGCACCGGCAGCACGGTACGGACCACGAACGGCACGGCGACGAGCGCGTGTCCGAGCGGCACGAGCCACGACTCGCCGCGCCAATCGACCGGCGCGTGGTCGAAGGTGATCAGCATCCCGAATCCGATCGTGACGGCCGAGGTGCCGAGCGGCAGCATCACCCCCACATCGAGCAGCCGTCCGCCGCGGCGTGCACTATCGATCGCCAGTGAAGCAAGCCCGCCGATCACCACGCTGATCACCGTGGCAACGACGGCGAACCGCAACGACGTGAACAGCGAGCCGAGCGGGTCGACACCGAGTCCGGCACCGGGTCGCAGCCCGCTGTCGTCGCCCAGTGTGCGCCACGCCGTGAGCGACCAACTGCCGCCGGGGCGGAACGACGAGATGATGAGCGCGACCAACGGTGCCAACACGGCCACGGCCGTCACGATGCCACCGATCGACACCCATCTGATCTGGCGACCCGACACAGGGTGAGCACGTCGGCTCCCACCTGGCGGCGCGCCGGCCGAGCGGCGGGCGCGCGCGGCAACGAGCAGCACCACGGCGAGGATGCTCAGCTGCACGAGTGAGAGCACGGCAGCTCCGCCGATGTCGCCGAGCTGGATCGCTCGACGCGCGATCTCCACTTCGATCGTGGGGTGCTGTGGACCACCGAGGATCTGCACGACGCCGAACGAGGTGAACGTGAACAGGAACGTGATCATGCCCGCGGACACGATCGCCGGTCGGAGGAGCGGAAGGGTCACCAGGCGCGTCGCGGTCCACGGCGATGCGCCGAGGGTCCGTGCCGCGCCGACGAGGTCGGCAGGCAGTTGCGACCAGAGCGAACCGACGACCGTCACCACCACAGCGACGTTGAAGTAGACGTGCGCGATGAGGATCGCCGCCACGGTGCCGATCCACGCGTCGGGCAACAGCGAGGTGAACGCGGCGCCCACCACCACGGTCGGCAGCAGAAACGGCACCGTCACGATCGCCACGAGGAGGCGACGTCCGGGGAAGCTCCACCGCGCGAGCAGGTAGGCCGGACCGAGCCCGACGACGATCGTGGCGAATGTGCTCACCACGGCCTGCCAGCAGGTGAACCAGAGCACACTGCGCAAGCGAGAGCGGCCGAGCACGGCACTGACCGCCGAACGGTTGGCCACCTCGCCGACCAGGGTGATGACCGGCCAGGCGTAGAAGACCAGCAGGAAGGCGAGCGGCAGCGCCGCGAGTGCGACGCTCAGCCGAGCACGATGTCGGTCCACTGATCGACCCACGCCTCACGGTTGGTGCTGATGTCGGATGGTGCGAGCGTCAGCGGGTCGGCCACCACCGCGGCATACGTGGTGAACTCCGGTGGGAGCGTCACGTCGGTGCGCGCCGGCCAGACGAACAATGCGAGCGCGACCTCCTGTTGAACCTGCTTGCTCGCGAGGAAGTCGACGAGCTGCCGCGCCTGCTCGGTGTGCTTGGTGCCGCGCAACACCCCGGCGAACTCCACCTGGCGGAAGCAGCTGCGCTCCACCGACGCGGTCGGCGCGTCGGTGCGCGGCGGATCGGCATAGATCACTTCCGCCGGCGGGCTACTCGCGTAGCTCACGACGAGTGGGGAGGCCCCCTTGCCCGTGGAGCCGCTGAAGTCGGTGTAGTACGCGGTGTCCCAGCTGTCGACGACCTTCACCCCGTTGGCCCGGAGTGCGGTCCAGTAGTCCTGCCAACCGTTCGTACCGAAGTGCGCGACGGTGCCGAGCAGGAACGCCAGCCCGGTCGATGACGAGGCCGGGTTCTGTGTGACGAGCAGGTCGCGATACGCGGGCTCGGCGAGCTGTTCGAGGGTGGTCGGTGGCTCGATGCCCTTCGACGCAAACCATGCGATGTCGTAGTTGATGCACACGTCGCCGAAGTCGACCGGGGTCACCTCGTTGCCGGGCACAAGCGCGGTGAGCGCAGGATCGATCGCCGAGAGTTCGGTCGACTCGTACGGGTCGAACACCTGCGCCTCGACCGCTCGCGACAGCAGCGTGTTGTCGACACCCCACATCACGTCGCCCTCGGGGTTGCCCGCGGTGAGCGCTGCCTTCGTAACCATCGTGCCGGCGTCACCGGCTTGAACGATGGTGACGCCGATGCCGGTGTCGTCGCTGAAGCTCGCCAGTGCTGCATTGAGGGTGGTGTCCTTCATCGGAAACGAGTCGTAGGTGACGAGGGTGAGCGTGACCGGGCCCGCGTCGTCGCTGCCGCCGCACGCAGCGAGCGCCAGCCCGCCCGCAAGCATCAGCGCAGCAGCCGTGGTGGTGGTTCGTCTCATCGTTCGGCCTCCGCTTCGTGATGGGGGATGATCACCGTCAGCACGCCCGCCGCGACGGTGATCCGGATCGAGGCGCCGAGCGATTCGTTGCTCACGCCGAGCGAGCTGGCGGGCTCGATGACGGCGTCGTGTAGCGCCCAGCGCGCCCCGGTCATCTCGACGCCCGTGCATTGGCCGTGCAGCGCGAGCACCGACACGACGCGACCCGAAGGAAGATCGAGCGTCACCGTGTGGGCGGGGTGCACGATCGCGACCTCGGCGGTGCCGAGGAATGCCGCCACCGACGCGAACCCGGCGAGCGAGGGATGTCCGAGTGCAGTGAGCGCGCCGATCAGGTGGTCGAGCCGGTCGCTGCGATCTGGGCCGAGTACGACCAGTTCGCGTTGTGGCTGGCCCACCGTGAGTTCCAGTGCGAGCTCGAGCGCGAG
>JBMOFX010000129.1:0-7765 GCA_049318665.1 Ilumatobacteraceae bacterium
GGTGCCGAACCTCGTGATCGCAAAAGTGGGCACGGGTGGACGTGTCTGCCTGTTCACCTCCGCCGCCACGCAGATCCTCGCCGACGTGAACGGTGCGTTCCGTCCGGCGTCGCTGTGGAGCGACCTCGCCATGGGTGCGTCGGGCGCCCGCGTCGTCGCGGTGCAGCAGGCGCTCACGCGGACGGGCGTTGCTACGGCGGCCGACGGCTCATTCGGCTCGCGGACGCAAGCCGCGGTGTCCACGTTCCAGGCAGCGCGTGGCCTGCCGACGTCGGGTGTTGCCGACGTGGCCACCGCCGTCGCACTCGGCCTCATGTGAGCTACCGGAGCGCGTGCGCGAACCACGTCCACTCGCGTGCGGCCCACACGTTCGTGTGCGCGGCGAGCGCGGCGCGGTGCTGCTCCCACGTCGTCGACTGCGGTGGTGACCACGCAATGGCAGCCACACCCGGCAGCCGCGGCAGCAGCATGAACTCCAACTCCTCGCGCGTCGCGATCGTCTCGCACCACATCGCCGCCTCGATACCCGCCACCTTGGTGACGCCGTTGCCGTGTTCGTCGTCGGGGTCCCACTCGAAGAACTCGGCGGCGGTGCGGCGCGGATAGACGGGCAGGCCGAGCCGGTTTCGACGATCGAGCTCGGGACCGTCGTCGGGTCGTTCGCGGTAGCGGGTGTCGAGGTAGGTGTGGAACGCGGGGGACAGCAGCACCCACGCATCCGCGTCGCGAGCACGGATGAGGTCGCCGTGGCTCTCACGAATCATCTCGACGATGTGCGGTGGGAGGTCGGCCGGGAGATCACGTTCGAGTCGCGGGTCGAGCACGAGCCAGTGCTGCACCACGTCGTCCGGCCCGAGGCCGGCGCGACTCGTCTCCTGCCAACCGATCGGGCGCTTCCCGTGCGCACGCACGATCTCGCGGGCGGTCCGGACGAAGCGTCCGTACGGGTCGGCAGCCATGCCCCACGCCTCGTCGCCGCCGATGTGGACGAACGGTCCCGGTGCCGCGGCGGCGAGCGTCGCGAGCGCGTCCTCGGCGAACGCCGACACGCCATCGTGGTCGGGGTCGAGGTTGCTCGTCGTCGGGTCAGCCGCGAGCGCCGGGTACGCGCGCATCGCCGCTGCTGCGTGGCCGGGCATGTCGATCTCGGGGACGATCGTGACGAATCGTTCCGCCGCGTAGGCGACGAGATGGTCGAGCTCCTCGACCGAGTAGCTGCCACCCGGCCGGTCTGGCATCGCGCCGCTCGCTCCAACGGTGGTGAGCAGCGGCCAGCCGGGGACAGGGATTCGCCAACCCTGATCGTCGGTGAGGTGCAGGTGGAGCACGTTCAGCCGGTACAGCGAGAGCATGTCGATCACCCGCTCCACGTCGCTGACCGGCCAGAAGGTGCGGACCACGTCGAGCGAGAGCCCGCGCCACGCGAACCGCGGCGCATCGTCAATCTCGAGGCAGGGCAGCCCGTCCGGGTTGCTCGCGATCAGTTGCCGCAACGAGGTGAGCCCGCGGTGCAGCCCTTCGTCGGTGGGTGACTCGATCACGACGCCACCCGGATGAACGCGAAGGTGGTAGCGCTCGCCTGCGGGGTCGCTCCCCGACGGGCTGAGCCCGATCACGGCGACGCTCGGGTCGTCATCGACGACGCGTGCCGAGATGAACGCGTCCTCTGCGCGGCGCAGTGTCGGACCCCCGTCGGCATGCACGTCATCGACGAATCGATCGACGATCGCCACGGGACCGGACACGGTGTCACTGTTGTGCAGCACGAGCGGCGGCTCGCCGGTGAGGACGACGTGAGCGGGGTGGGGCACGATCGAGAGCACGGTCGACAGTAGCGTTCGCCCGATGACCACGGCGATCGATCTGGCGCTCGCCGGCCTTGCCGCCGCGGCCGCCGGGGCGATCAACGCCGTTGCCGGCGGCGGCACGCTCGTGTCGTTCCCCGCGCTCGTCGCCTTGGGCGTGCCAGCCGTCTCCGCCAACGTCACCAACACCGTCGCGTTGTGCCCGGGATACTTCGGCGCGGCGCGTGCCCAACGCGGTGCGCTCGCGTCTCACCGCGACCTGCTCCGGCGCACGCTGCCGGTCGCTGGCGTCGGCGGGCTCGTGGGGTCGGTGTTGCTCGTTGTCACGTCGGAATCGGTGTTCCGCAACCTCGTGCCGTTTCTGATCCTCCTCGCCTGCGCGTTGCTCGGCTTCCAAGACCGGATCAAGCGATTCGTGGTTGCGACCGGTCGGGCGCCGGGCGCCAGTCCGTCGATCACCCTACTCGCGGGCGTCTTCGGTGCCTCGGTCTACGGCGGCTACTTCGGTGCGGGACTCGGGATCATGCTGCTCGCCGTGATGGGGCTCGCGCTCGACGACCCGCTCAACGAACTCAACGCGATGAAGAGCTTGCTCGCGTTGGCCATCAACGTGATGGCCGCGCTGTTCTTCGTGTTCTCGGGGAAGGTCGCGTGGGAGTTCGCTGCCGTGATGGCACCGGCGAGTCTCCTCGGCGGACATGTGGGTGGTCTGGTGGCGTGGCGGATGAACGCGAAGGTGCTGCGCGCCGTCGTGATCACGTTCGGTGTCGCTGTGGCGGTCAGGATGTTGCTGTGAGCACGAACGATCCGGCCCCCGGTGATCCGGTTCCCAGTGATCCGGCGTCGCGCGCCGGTCGTGCCGCTGCCCGGATCGCCGGCGCGTTGCGGCCGAGCGAACTGAAGCGCAAGGCCACCGAGGTCGGCGCCACGATGAAAGCGGAGTTCGAGGCCGGTGCTCGTGGCGACGATGGCCCGGTCACGCCGCTGTGGGCATCGCCGATCGATCGCGTGGAAGCCTTCGTCGCGAAGCTCCGTGCTGCGCGGTCGGCGCCGACGACCGACGACGAGGTCCTCGACGACGAGGTCCTCGACCGCGAGGCCGAAGAAGTGGCCGCGGCGGTGCGAACGGTCGACTGGTCGGCCGTTCGCACGGCGACCTCGGCCAAGAGCGCCGACGCTGCGCGGGTGATGCGATCGATGGCCGATCAGGTCGACTGGGCGAGGGTGCAGCCGGTCGCGGGCTCGTTGACGAGCGCGCTCATCGCCGCGGTCGCCGCGGGGCAGATCCCCGTGGGAGGTCAACTCGGGAGCACCGTTGCGCGGGCGATCGTCGATCAGGGTGGGCTCGGCCAGAAGGTAGGAGGCAAGCTCGCGCCCGATGAGGCGCCCGACTATCGCCCGGTCCTCATTCGCGAAGGCATCATCGATGTGCCGAGTACCGAGCTGGGCTGAGTTAGATTCCGTGGCCGTATCGAGGTGGGGGCACACGTGATTGCAATGTCAGACAAGACGGACCTGATGGTCTTCGTCGTGGTGGTGGCCGCGCGCCTCATCATCCCGTTGTTCATCCCGCGGTTCCCGCTCCCCGCGATCCTCGCCGCGCTCGTTCTCGACGCGGCCGACCAGACGATCTTCCAGAACCGCACCAACCTTGAAGAGCGCGGCTATCTCGAGGGCTACCAGTCGTATGACAAGGCGCTCGACATCTACTACCTCACCATCGCGTACACGGCCACGATGCGGAACTGGGGTGGCGGCGACCTGTTCCGCATCGGGCGGTTCCTCTGGTACTACCGCCTCGTCGGGGTGTTGATCTTCGAGAGCACGGGCGCCACGTATCGGTGGCTGCTGCTCGTGTTCCCCAACACCTTCGAGTACTTCTTCATCGCAATCGAAGCGTTCAAGGTGCGCCACAACGCGCTGAAGCTGTCGCGCAAGACGATCATCCGCACCGCGGCGTTCATCTGGATCGTGATCAAGCTGCCGCAGGAGGCGTGGATCCACGTGTTCAAGTTCGACTTCACGGATGCGATGAAGGAGCGGGTGTTCGGCGTCGAGACCGACGACAGTTGGGGCACGGCGATCACCAACCGGCCGCTCGTCACGGTGCTGCTGATCGTGCTCATCGTCGGTGCGCTGTTCGCTGTGCGTTGGTGGGCGAAGAAGCTGCCCGCACCCGATTGGGATCGCACGTTCGACAGCGACGTCCAAGCCGAGAACGTCGGGTGGTCGCGCCCCGACAAGCGGGCGAAACCGCTCGCAACCTTCGGTGGGCCGTTCATCGAGAAGGTGTTGCTCATCGGTTTCGTCACGACGATCTTCGCCAACATCCTCCCGGGCGTCACCGCGTCGGGCCTCCAGATCATCATCGCTGTCGGTGTGCTGATCGCGCTCAACACGTTGGTGTCGGAGCTCGCGGCGAAGCGCGAGGTGAGTTGGCGATCGACCGGGGTGGAGTTCATCGCGATGGCGATCACCAACCTCGCGATCGTCCTGATCGCGTACGCACTGTTGGGGAGCTCGAGTGACGCGCCGTTCCGGTTGGGCAACACCATCTTCCTCGTTGGGTTGATCACCCTGATCGTCGTGCTGTTCGACCGGTATCGCGACATCGGCCAGCACCGTCTCGTCGAGCAGCACGGCGCAGCGGTGCCGGTCTGAGCGTTCGCGTCACGTGGGCCGGCCACGCCACGGTCCTCATCGAGGTCGACGGCTACCGCGTCCTCACTGATCCGGCACTCACGGTTCGGCTCGCGCACCTGCGGCGTCGACGGCCGGTGCCCGACATGGGGCCGGTCGATGCGGTGCTGGTGTCGCACGTACACCACGATCATCTGCACCTCCCGTCGATGCGGCAGGTGGCGCCGGTCCCTCGGCTCGTGGTCCCCACGGGGTCGCGCCGCCTGGTCGAATCACTCGACGTCGTCGAGATCGACGAGGTGGTGCGGGCTGACGTGCGTGACCTCGGGCGCGGCGGCCGAGGTGAGCCGGTGTCGGTCGAGGTCGTCCACGCGGTGCACAGTTGCCGGCGAGGGCCGCACTCAAGCGTGAAGGCTCAAGCGGTTGGCTACGTGTTGTGCATCGGCGACGTGCGCATCTACTTCGCCGGCGATACCGATCTCTTCGACGGCATGAAGGCGCTCGGCCCGATCGACGTCGCGCTCGTGCCGATCTGGGGATGGGGTTCGTCGATCGGTCCGGGACACCTCGATCCGATCCGCGCCGCGACGGCGACCCAGTGGATCGACCCCGCGCACGTCGTTCCGATCCACTGGGGCACGTACAGCCCGATCAGCCCACGTCGCAGCGACCCACCCTGGCTCGTGCGGCCGATCGGCGAGTTCAGCGCTGCGCTCGACGACCACGGCCTCGGCGGCCGTCTGCGCTCACTCGAGCCGGGCGGATCGTTCGAGCTCGAGGGGTAGCCAGAACCGGACGGTGGTGCCGACACCGGGGGTGCCGTTCATCTCCCACCACCCACCGGCCGCAGTGGCGAGGGATGCGCTGATCGCGGTGCCCCCGTGTCCTGGCCGCACGGCAGGATTCGCAGCGACACCGACGCCGTCATCGCGCACGGTGACGAGCACGCCCGTCTCACGTTCGACCGTGACGTCGACGGTCGATGCGGCCGCGTGGACTCGCACGTTGCGAACCGCTTCTGCCGTGAGCCGGTACGCCAGCGCGGCAACCGGGAGCGGGATCGCGTCGGTGCCTGCGCGGCCGTGCGTCGTGGTGATGCCCGCACGTGTGTCGGTGTGGGCGAACGTCGCCGACAACAGGTTGCCGATCGAGGCGACAAGTCCGTCGGCCTCGAGCGCTGGAGGGGAGAGCTCGAACATCAGGGTGCGAAGCCGCTGCTGCACCGCGGCGAGGGCCTGGCCGACCTCCTCGACGGTTGTCCGGTCGGCTCCCTCGAGCCGCGGTGCGAGCGCCTGCAGCCGCCAGTGCGCGGCGGCCAGCACCTGGATCGGATCATCGTGCAGTTCGGCGGCCAGGCGAGCACGTTCGTGGTGCTCGGCTTCGGTGGCGCCACCATGATTCGACACGGAGCGCACCATACTGACCGCATGTCCGCTGACCGCATGGACCACCTCGATCGCGCCACCATCGCCGTGAGTGCTGGTCGACCAACCGAGCACGGCGCGCCGCTCAACCACCCGATCGTGCTCGCCTCGAACTTTCGTGGGGAGGAATGCGTCTACGGGCGCACCCACGGCACGTCGACCTGGGAGGGCCTGGAGGACGCAGTCGGCGCGCTCGAGGGCGGTACCGCCACGGCATTCAGCTCAGGCATGGCGGCAGCGTCGGCGACGCTGTTCGCGCTCGCACCACGGGTGCTCGTCCTGCCGACGTATTCGTACCTCGGCGTGCGCGCGCTGGTGACCGATCTCGAAGCGCAGACCCGCATGGAAGTGCGCTACGTCGACATCACCGACACGGACGCGGTGATCGACGCGAGCGACGGTGCCGACGTGGTGTGGCTCGAGTCGCCCACGAATCCGACGCTCGACGTGGCCGACATCGCGTCGATCGGTGCAGTGGTGGCACGGCGCGGGGCGACGCTGGTGGTCGACAGCACGTTCGCGACGCCGATGGTCGCTCGCCCGCTGGAAGACGGTGCGTCGATCGTGGTGCACAGTGGCACCAAGTTCATCGGTGGGCACAGCGACCTGCTGATCGGATTGACGGTCACCAACGACGCCGCGATCCACGACCGGCTTCGGCACGCACGCCTGGTCAACGGTGCGACCCCCGGGGCGCTCGAAGCGTTCCTCGCGCTGCGCGGTGTTCGCACGCTGCCGCTGCGCATGGAACGCGCCCAGTCCAATGCGATCACCATCGTCGAGCGGCTCCGGTCGCACCCGATGGTGACGTCGGTTCGCTACCCGGGCGTCGGCGCGATGGTGTCGTTCGTGGTGCGAGGCGGCGCCGAGGCCGCCGATCAGGTGTGCCGCGGCGTGGGGTTGCTCGTCGCTGCCACGAGTCTTGGTGGCGTGGAGACGACGCTCGAGCGACGCCAGAAGTACGCGGGTGACGCGCACGTCGACCCGGGCTTGATCCGCATGAGCGTCGGCATCGAGCACGTCGACGACATCTGGGCCGACCTCGATCGGGCGCTCGACCTAGCTGGCCGACTCGGCGAGTCGTAGGCGGCTCTCGAAGTCCTCGTGGTTGACGTAGCCGCCGCACATGGTTCGCTCGCCGGTGTATGCGGTACGACCGTGCAGCACCCGCCAGTTGTCGAACAGCATCGCCTCGCCGGGGGCGAGCACGTGGCGCCACTGGAGTGAGCGGTCGTTGGTGAGCTCGTCGAAGCGACGCAGGGCGTCGTAGAACGCCACCATCTCGTCGGCCCCGAGCAGGAACGGTGCCCGATCGGCGGTGTTGTACGACACTTGGACGAGGCGCCCGTCGGCATCGTGGCGCAGCACCGGTCGGGCAGCGATGAGGTGTGATCCGTCGCCGATGTATTGGCCGGGCACGGCGACCGTCGACAGCAGCCGGTAGGCCTCGGGCGCGCGTTCGCGCAGCTCGGCCGCCACGCGGAACCCGTCGACCATCGTCGACTCGCCGCCCTCACCCACGAAACCGAGGCAGTGCAGCAGTTGCAGGCCGGGCGCGTCGTGCGAGTAGGTGCCGTCGGTGTGGGGGAGCAGCTCGAGGTTGGTGTAGGCGGTGTCGGCCTTCTTCAGGTCGGCGGTGAAGCTCCACATCCCGCCGAAGATGGTCTCGCGCACGTAGCCGACGCGCCGCAGCAGTGCCTCGGTGGCTTCGAAGCTGGCAGGGGTGCCCACAGCGAGGCAGAACCCGAACTCATCAGTTTTGGCGAGCCACTCGCGCACGCCATCGTCGGAGCACAGTCCTCGAGGATCGTCGGCGCGTAGAAGCGGTCGGCAAGGCCAGCGACTTTGACGCGCGTTCCGCCCAGCCGCACGCGAGCGCCGGACGCGACGGCATCC
>JBMOFX010000130.1:0-7731 GCA_049318665.1 Ilumatobacteraceae bacterium
CACGGCGCCGGCACGGCTCATCGCCGACAACGCCGGCCTCGAAGGTGCCGTCACCACCCAGGCAGTCGAGGCTGCCGAGGGCTCCATGGGCCTCAACGCCGCGACGGGTGAGATGGTCGACCTCGTGAAGGCCGGCATCATCGACCCCGCCAAGGTGACGCGTGCAGCGCTGCAGAACGCTGCGTCGATCGCGGCCCTGGTGCTCACCACCGAGTGCCTCGTCGCCGACAAGCCCGAGAAGGCCGCAGCGTCCGCACCGGGCGGCGGCGGCATGGGTGGCATGGGTGGCATGGGCATGATGTGAGCCTCGTGCTCAGGTCGTGACTCGGCACTGCCGATAGATCACATCGCCAACAGCCCCGGTGCTGCCCATGCGGCCGCCGGGGCTGTTCGCGTTTTCGGTAGGGTTCCGACGTGCCGAACCGTGGACAGCGACCGTTCTGGATCCACCAGATCGCCGAGTACATCCTCGGGTTGGTCCTCGTCGCACAGGGTCTGCAGAGCCCCTATCCGCTCGTACCGGCGGTCTGCGGCGGACTCATCGTGATCAACGCGAGCATCGTGCGCGGTGGTGCCGTGTCGGCATTCCGACTCGTCACCCGCGCGCAGCACCGTGTGCTCGACGTGGCCGTCATCGCGATCACGGTGGTGGGCGCGCTGCAACCCTTCGTGCAAGTGCTGCCAACGGATCGACTCGTGATGATCGGCGTCGCAGCGGTTCAGGGCTTCATCTGGTGGAACAGCAGCTTCGCCGAGCGTCAAAAGCGCGTGGCCGCGCCCGTCGCTCAGCCAGCCGCGGCGCAGCCGGGAGCCGCGCCGACCGCGGAGCCGACGGCAGGGCGCAGCAGCGAGATCGGCAGGTCTGCGGGGCGACTCGTCGGTGAGGGCATCAACGCCGCAAAGCGGTTCGGTAAGCGCTGATTGCCTTGTCGGCGACGTAACCTCAGCGCATGTCGTTCGAGACGCCGCCGCCCGATCTCACCAAGTTGATTGCTGCATGGGACGAGTTCGAAAAGGGTGGCGAGACGCCGGGCAAGGTGCTCGCGAAACTCAAGACCGCCGGGCTTCCCGCCGTGCTCGCGCAACTGCGCGCGAGCGGCTGGACTCCCGACGCCAGCTGATCTGCCCGCGATGGCGCGTGGCGGCCAGCAGCACATCCCGCGACCCGAGCACTGGCGTGTGGGTGGCGCACCACCGTGGCAGGGTGCCACACCCCGCTCGGTCGACGAGATCGTCAACGCGGTAGCCAGCCGACCCGCACGTCCGCTCGCCCCACCGTTTGTCGGCGCGCGCAACTCTGCCGTGCTCGTCCTGCTCCAGCAGGCCGGGTCGGGTCCGGAGATCCTGCTCACCAAGCGGTCGATGGCGCTGCGTCACCACCGAGGCGAGATCAGCTTCCCCGGTGGCCGGATGGACGCGGGTGAATCGGCGGTCGACACCGCCCTGCGCGAGGCACACGAGGAGGTCGCGCTGGTGGCAGGCGGCGTGACCGTTCACGGCGAACTCGACCACCTGTCGACGGTCGTGAGCGAGAGCTACATCGTGCCGGTCGTCGGCTCCGTGGCGGTTCGGCCTCCGCTCACGCCCCACGACGCCGAGGTCGACCGGATCCTGTGGGTGCCGGTGGCGGAACTGACGGATCCCGACGTGTATCGAGAGGAGCGGTGGGGCACCCCGCCGTTCGATCGCCCGATCCACTTCTTCGAGCTCGACGACGAAACGATTTGGGGCGCGACGGCGCGGATGCTCCACCAGCTCCTCACGCTGGCCTACGGACCGCCTGCCACCCGCACGGCGGAATAGAAGGTGGTGGCCCACGCTTGGCAGGTGGGTTTGTCGTACCACGGGCGGCTGGCACAGTGGTCACGCATGTCGGCGAGGAACCGTTTGTCGACCCGTTGGCGGCTCGCGGCGTTCCAGTAGGTGCGGCCGGTGCCGTAGCGACGCTCGAGCAGCCGAAGGTTGCGGTACCCGAAGTCGTGGCGACGGCATGCCGTCGTGAAGTCGAACGATCGGCCGGTGTTGCCGACGAGGGGGGCCGAACAGCCGTCGTTCGACCAGTCGAACCATGTGTCGCGTGGCCCGGAGGCGATACCGATGAACGCCGACAGCGACACCGTCTGGACGAGTTGCTCGACGTATGCCGCGTCGAGGGTGGCGGTGTGCTTCGGCGATGATGCAGAGCCGGCGGCGGCCGGCGAGACGACGGTCAGGACGATCGTGACCGCAACGAGCACTCGGAGGAGGTGTGACCTCATGGATGCTCCCTATGACTGTGTGCTGCTGGTGCCGGGACGGCTGACTCCGGCGGTGCCGCAGTTAAGCCGACGCGGAACCGTCGCGCAACGCGGCCACCAGTCGCGCCATCTCGATCGCGCCGACAGCGGCTTCCTCACCTTTGTTGCCGGCCTTCGTACCCGCCCGTTCGATGGCCTGCTCGATCGACTCCACGGTGAGGACACCGAAGCTCACGGGGACGCCGGTGGCGAGCTGGATCGCCGCGATGCTCGACGCGGTCGGGCCTGCGACGTACTCGAAGTGCGACGTCGCCCCTCGGATGACGGCTCCGAGGGTGACGATCGCGTCGTATCGGCCGGTCGATGCCATCGTCTGCGCAGCGAGGGGGATCTCGAACGCGCCCGGGACCCATGCGACGTCGATGTCGTGCTCGGCAACGCCGTGTCGGCGAAGACCACGCTGGGCGCCGACCAGCAATGACTCCACGACGAGTTCGTTGAACCGGCCGCAGACGATGCCGATTCGCAATCCGCTTCCGTCGAGTGATCCTTCGTAGGTGGTCATGACCGTCCCTTTCCAGTGGCAGTGATGTTGGGCCCGGTGCCGGGCTCGGGGGCCTCGTCGCCGAGGTCGAGGAGATGTCCCATGCGGTCGCGCTTGGTGCGGAGGTAGTGCACGTTCTCGGGCGTGGTGGCCGACGGGATCGAAACCCGCTCGACGATCTCGAGTCCGTACCCGGCGAGCCCGCCGTACTTCGCAGGGTTGTTCGTGATGACCCGCAACCCGCGGATGCCGAGGTCGGCGAGGATCTGCGCGCCGATGCCGTACTCGCGACTGTCGACAGGGAAGCCGAGCTCGGTGTTCGCGTCAACAGTGTCGAACCCCTCGTCCTGCAAGGAGTAGGCGCGGATCTTGTGGCCGATACCGATGCCGCGACCTTCGTGGCCGCGCAGGTAGACGACGGCGCCTCGACCTTCGTCGGCGATCATCTGCATCGCCGACGCGAGCTGTGGACCGCAATCGCATCGCCGCGAGCCGAACACGTCGCCGGTGAGGCACTCACTGTGCACCCGCACGAGGACCGGCTCGTCGCCATCGATGTCGCCGCGCACGAACGCGAGGTGCTCCACCCCGTCGAGCTCGCTTCGATACGCGACGCAGGTGAACGGGCCCCACGCGGTCGGCACGCTCGCCGACGCCACACGAGTGACGAGCTTCTCGTGCTGCCGCCGGTAGTCGATGAGCGCGGCGATCGACGAGAGCAGCAACCCGTGCTCGGCGCAGAACCGCTGCAACTCGGGCAGGCGCGACATCGTTCCGTCGTCATTGGTGATCTCGCAGATCACCCCGACCGGCGCGCAACCGGCGAGGCGCGCCAGGTCGACCGCCGCCTCGGTGTGGCCGGCGCGCTTGAGCACGCCACCCTCACGCGCTCGCAACGGGAAGATGTGGCCCGGGCGAGCGAACTCGGTGAACGTGCGTGCGCTGTCGGCGAGACCGCGCAAGGTGGCAGCGCGGTCGGCTGCGGAGATCCCGGTGGTGGTGCCCTCGATGAGATCGACCGTGTCGGTGAATGCGGTGCGGTGGCTCTCGGTGTTCTGTTCGACCATCAGCGGGAGACGCAGTTCTTCGCAGCGTGCCGACGTGAGCGGCGCGCAGATGACCCCGCTGGTGTGTCGAACGAAGAACGCGATCGCCTCGGGCGTTGCATGCTCCGCAGCCATGATCAGGTCGCCCTCGTTCTCGCGGTCCTCGTCGTCGACCATCACGACGATTTCGCCGCGAGCGATAGCGGCGACCACGTCGTCAATGGGGGCGAATGGGGACGGGTGCTCGGTCATGGGACCTCCTGGGGAACGAGTTCGATCTCGATGTCGTTGCCGAGCATCCGCAGCGCGACGATGCGCCCGCGCCACAGCTCGGCGATGGTGGATGCGCCGAGCCCGGACAGCATCGACATGCCGTCGTCGCCGCCCATCAGCGCCGGGGCGAGGTGGATCACGTAGCGGTCGACGAGCCGCTCCCGGTGGAAGCTTGCGGCCACCTTTGCGCCACCTTCGACGAGGACCTGGAGCACGTCTTCGGCTCCGAGGTGGTCGAGGACGTCCGCGATCGAGCCCGACCATTCGAGGCACGGGTGAATGCGCGCCTTTGGCGGCGCGGTGCCGAGCACGACGCGTCGCGGGTTCGGGCCTTCGGCGTCGCGCACCGTGAGTGCGGGGTCATCGGCGCGCACGGTGCCCGAGCCGACGATCACCGCGCCGCTCTCGGCGCGGAGACGATGTACCCGTCGTCGCGCTTCGGCGCCGGTGATCCACTGGCTCGACCCGTCGGGTGCTGCGGTGCGCCCGTCGAGGGTGGCGGCAACCTTCAGCACCACGTACGGGCGCCCGGTGCGGCGATGGTGGAGGTACGGCAGGAGCTGTTCGGTCGCTGCGTCGGCGCAGGTGCCGACGTGCACGTCGATGCCAGCCGTCCGGAGTGCGTCGACGCCACCACCCGCGACCCGCGGGTCGGGATCGGTGATCGCGCACACGACGCGGCTGATGCCCGCCTCGATGAGGGCGTCGGTGCACGGCGGCGTGCGACCGTGGTGCGAGCACGGCTCGAGCGTGACGACGAGTGTGGCGCCGCGGAGATCGGCTCCCGCTGTGCGTGCGGCCTCGAGTGCCACTCGCTCCGCGTGGCGGTTCCCGGGAGCTTCGGTCGCGCCGACGAAGACGCGCCCGTCGGCACACTCGATCACACAGCCGACCCACGGGTTCGGTGGGCTGACGACTCGCGCGGTCGCTGCAACATCGAGTGCGCGCCGCATCAGCAACGTGTCGTGATCGTCCGAGTGGCTCGGGGTGGCGGTGGGTGTGTCGTGCATCGGGCTCGAGGGGCCGGCGGGGCACGGCAACGCAGGAGCAAGCACGACGAGGCCGGTCGGGCAGTGAGCCGCGACAGGATGCGTCGAACAGCGCTCCCGTGCTCCCATCCGGACTGTGACCGTCGGCCTCGGAGTTTCACCGAGTCGGCCCATCCGTCGAGCACTGCTCGTCGAATGGGTTCGCGGGCTATGACCGCCGGTTGGGACTTTCACCCGACCCCGCACGGGGGTGTGTTGATCAGTTGTGATCCAAAGGCTAGGCCAGCTTGTGCAGCAATGCCCAACCGGCCTCGACGTGGTGGCGCTCGGTGTGCTGCGCGCCGACCGACACCCGGATCGCGCTCCGGCCGTCGAGCACGGTACGAGTGAACAGCGCGTTCCCCGTGGCGTTGGCTGCTTCGACCAGCCGCTCGGTGGCCGTGTTCGCATCGGGGTCCCCGGCCCGCAACGCGAGGCAGACGAGGTTGAGGGGGTGCGGGGCGAGGATCTCGAAACGCTCGTCCTGCACGATGTGTTCGGCCAACTCTTGCGTGAGTGCCACGTGGCGGCGGATCATCACCTGTGCGGCTGCCACACCACCGTCGCGGATCGTGAACCACAGCTTCAGCGAACGGAATCGCCGACCGAGCGGGATCTGCCAGTCGCGGTAGTCGATGACGGCTCCGGCCTCGGCGGCTGCCGAGCGTAGGTACTCGGGGAGGATGCTCAACGCGCCGAGCAGCGCAGCGCGATCGGCGGTCCAGAACAGGTTGCAGTCGAAGTTGACGCCCATCCACTTGTGCGGATTGGTGCAGTAGCTGTCGGCGCGTTCGAGGCCGGCGTTCACCCACCGCAGTTCGGGCGCCAGCGCCGCGATGCCGCTCATCGCCGCATCGACGTGCAACCACAGGCCGTGCGCGCCGGCGACGTTGGCGATCGCTTCGCTCGGGTCGAACGCCATGGAACTCGTGGTGCCGTGCGTGCTGCACACCCAGAACGGCGTGAGACCCGCCGCCAGATCGTCGCGAACCATCCGGTCGAGCGCGTCGGGGCGCATCGCGAACGCTTCGTCGTGCGGCACGATTCGGATCTGCGATGTGCCGATGCCCGCGATCCGCAACCCCTTCTCGATGCTCGAGTGCGCCTGCGATGTTGCATATGCAATGAGATGCGACGTGTCCCCGTCGACGTTGACAGCGCCATTCGTCGCCCTCCAACGCGCCGCGAGGATCGACGCGAGTGTGGCCTCGCTGGCCGAACCGTGGATCACGCCACCGCCCGTCGGGCTCTGCGAGTGGAACCGCGATGGGAGACCGAGCAACTCCACCATCCAGTCCATCATCAGCGTTTCCACCTCGGTGCAGGCAGGGCTGGTGACCCAGCTCATGCCCTGCACGCCCAGTCCGGCCGACACCAGTTCGGCGAGGATCGACGCGTAGGAGTTGTTCGACGGGAAGTACGCGAAGAACGACGGGTGCTGCCAGTGGGTGAGGCCGGGCACCACCACGCGATCGAGGTCGGCGATCACCGACTCGAATGGCTCGCGCTCGGTGGGCGGGTGCTCGGGGAGTTGCGCGCGTACGTCGCCGGGCCGCACCTGCGAACCGACGGGCAGGTCGCCGACGTGCTCGATGTAGTCGGTGATCCAGTCGATGAGGGCGTAGCCGTGCTTGCGGAACTCGTCCGGCGTCATGCGGTGACGGTAGCGGTCGTAGGGTTCGAGTCGTGAGCCCGCACATCGACCCGGATCGCTTCGCCGTACATCATGCGTCGCCACGAGGATTCCGCCAGGCGTACGTGCGTGAAGGGGTCGGCGGGGTGCCGCTGCTGTGCGTGCACGGTTGGCCGGAGAGCAAGCGGATCTTCTGGAAGGTGATCGAGCCGCTCGCTGCGGCGGGCTTCGAGGTGATCGTCCCCGACCTGCGCGGCTTCGGCGACAGCGACGTCGCGCCGGACGGCTTCCACGACGTGCCCAGCCACGTCCACGATGTGCGCGCGCTCGTGCGCGACGTGCTCGGTCACGACCGGGTCGTGTTGCTCGGCGGTGATCTCGGCGGACCGGTGGTGCAGGAGTACGCGCTGCGCTTCCCCGACGAGGTCGACCGGATGGTGCTGTTCAACTCGCCGCTGCCGTACCTCCGCGAGGAGATGGCGGGCATCGTGGGCACCCGCCCGGCGCGCGAGGCAGCGGACTACTTCCTGCGCCAGGGCACCGATCCCGACGGGCTCGCCGCGGAGCTCACCACCGCCGAGCAGCGTCGCCGCTACATCGCCACGTTCTACACGAGCCGCTTCTGGGCGCACCCGGGCGCGTTCATCGGTGAGGGTGAGGTCGACTTCCACACCGAGCCGTTCGCCGACGCGGCGCATCTCCGAGCCAGCTTCGGTGGATACGAGAGCACCTTCAGCGAGGCGGCGCGGAGTGAACCGTCACAACTCGGACGCAACGCGCAGACCCGCACACTGATCTTGCACGGCACGAGCGATCACGTGATCTACCCGGCATTCGATCGCATGGCAGCAGCGGTGTTTGCCGACCACGTCGGTCCGTTCCTGCTGCGCGACTGCGGTCACTTCGTGCCCTGGGAGGCGCCGCACGCGCTGGTGAGCGGGACGGCTGCGTTCTGTAGCGATCTGCTGGC
>JBMOFX010000131.1:0-7725 GCA_049318665.1 Ilumatobacteraceae bacterium
GGAAGGTCGGTTCACGATGGCCGACGTTGCCCGGCAGGTCCACGACAAGCTCGTGCGTCGGCATCCTCACGTGTTCGGCGATGTCGAGGTGGCCGACGCGACCGAGGTCGTGTCGAACTGGGATGCGATCAAGCGAACCGAGAAGCAACGCACGAGCGTGTTCGACGGGGTGCCGACGTCGTCGCCGTCGCTGTCGTTCGCGTACGCCGTGCAGCGCAAGGCGGCGAAGGTCGGCTTCGACTGGCCCGACGTCCACGGTGCGCTCCCGAAGATCGCTGAGGAGACCGCCGAGGTGATCGATGCGATGGCAGCGGGCGACCCCGACGCCGTCGCCGCCGAGCTCGGCGATCTGCTGTTCGCGACCGTCAACGTGGCTCGGCACCTCGGTGTGGAACCGGAAGCCGCGCTGCGCGCCGCGACGTGGAAGTTCCGTCGACGCTTCGAAGCGGTCGAAGCGCTCGCGCGGGCGCGACAGATCGACTTGCTCAGCGCCGACCTCGCCACCCTCGACGGACTCTGGGACGAGGTCAAGCGGCAGCAGTAGCCTCGGCCGTATGAGTGACATCGTCAGCGTCGTTGGCCGCGAGATCCTCGACTCACGGGGCAACCCGACGGTCGAGGTGGAAGTCGTCCTCGACAGCGGTGCGACGGGCAGAGCCGCAGTGCCATCAGGTGCGTCCACGGGCGAACACGAAGCGCTCGAACTGCGCGACGGCGGCCGCCGCTACCTCGGTAAGGGCGTACAGACCGCAGTCGGCCACGTGAACGGTGAGATCGCCGACGCGCTCGAAGGTGTCGACGCACTCGAACAACGGCTGATCGATACCGCGCTGGTGGGGCTCGACGGCACGGGCAACAAGGGTCGCTTCGGTGCGAACGCCATCCTCGGGACCAGCCTCGCGATTGCCAAGGCCGCCGCCGACGAGCTCGGCGTGCCCCTGTATCGCTACATCGGCGGACCGAACGCACACGTGCTGCCGGTGCCGATGATGAACGTGATCAACGGCGGTGTCCACGCCGACAACTCGATCGACATGCAGGAGTTCATGATCATGCCGATCGGTGCCGCCAGCTTCTCCGAAGCGCTGCGGTGGGGCACCGAGACCTACCACACGCTGAAGCAGGTGCTCCACGATCGAGGCCTGTCGACCGCGGTCGGCGACGAGGGCGGCTTCGCTCCCAACCTCGACAGCAACGAAGTGGCGATCCGCGTGCTGGTGCAGGCCATCGAGCAGGCCGGCTACACCCCGGGGGCAGACATCGCGATCGCGATGGACCCGGCGACGAGCGAGCTCTACCGCGAGGGCCACTACCACCTCACGGGCGAGGGCAAGGTGCTCACCTCCGACCAGCTCGTGGAGTACTGGGTGCGCCTCGTCGACACCTATCCGATCGTGAGCATCGAAGACGGCATGGCCGAAGACGACTGGGCTGGATGGGCTGCCATGTCCAACGCGCTGCGCAACCGGATCCAACTCGTCGGCGACGACCTGTTCGTCACCAACGTCGAACGGCTCCAGCTCGGCATCGACCGCCACATCGCCAACAGCGTGTTGGTGAAGGTGAACCAGATCGGCAGCCTCACCGAGACGCTCGACACCGTCGAGCTCGCCACCACCAACGCGTATACGAGCGTGATGAGTCACCGCAGCGGCGAGACCGAAGACGCCACGATCGCCGACCTCGCAGTGGCAACCAACTGTGGCCAGATCAAGACCGGTGCACCGGCCCGCAGCGACCGCGTCGCGAAGTACAACCAACTGCTCCGCATCGAAGAGCAGCTCGGCGAGTCGGCTGCGTTCCGTGGTCGGCGCGCGCTCGCTCCGCGCGTGGTGCCACCCATCGCACCGCCCGGCCTGCGAAACTGACGGACGTGACCAGCCATCGCACGAGTTCGATCGCGCGCCCACGGCGCCGGCCTCGTGTGCACAGCCCGAACAGCCGGCGCGGGGTGGTCGCATCGGCGCCACCTCCGGTCGAGCCAGTTCGTGACGACACGCTGTTCGCCGACTTCACCCGACCGATCGAAGCCGAGCGCCAACTCGTCACGAGCAAAGGTCCGCGGCGACTCGCTGCGCTGCTCGCCGTCGTCGTGATCGCCGCACTCGCGGCGTCGATGTTCGTGCTGCCGGTGCAGGCGTGGCTCCGCCAGCGCGACACCGCGGCTGCCAAGCAGGCCGAGCTGAAGGTCCTCGACGACGCGAACGCGACGCTGTCCGACGAGATCGCGCATCTCCAGACGACAGAAGGTGCGAAGGAGGCTGCTCGCGAGGAACTCGGCGTGACCGGCGAGGGCGACCAGCGGATCGGCATGCTCGCGCCGGCGATGGCCGACCTGCAGCTTCCATCGGGTTGGCCATACGACGCGATCAGCCAGATCATCGCCGTTCGCGCCGCCGGGCCGATCGAGCCGACGGTCGCGAGCACCGTCGCCCCGTCTCCCTGATCGACGGTCCGGCGCGGCGTGGCGGCGCCCGCCCCGCTACTGTCACCTCCGTCTGAGTTCATCGACACCAGGGGGCACCAATGGCTGGCAGCATTCTCGGAAACCGCGTTCTCCGCAAGGAGGACCCGAAGTTCCTCACCACGGGCGGCGTCTATGTCGACGACCTGCTCGACGAGCCGGCGCTGCGCGGCGCTGTCCACGTCACCTACGTCCGCTCGAGCGTCGCCCACGGTGTCGTCACCGGCATCGACATCTCTGCCGCGTTGGAGCTGCCGGGTGTGCTCGGCGTCTTCACCGCAGCCGACCTCGAGTTGCAGCCGGTGCCGTCGGCCTACAACCCGATGGTCGCTCGCGGTCACCTTGCGATCGACAAGGTCCGCTACGTCGGTGAGCCGATCGCTGCGGTCGTCACCGAACTCGCAAATCAGGGTGAGGACGCTGCCGAAGCCGTCATCGTCGACTACGACGTACTGCCTGCGCTCGTCGACATGGAAGAGGCGCTCACCAGCACCACGCTCATCTACGAAGGTGCCGGCAGCAACGTCGTGTTCGACACCACCGTGCTCGGCATCCCCGAGAACACGGGCACCGCGTTCTTCGACGGCGTCGAGGTCGTCAGCGGACCGCATCGCATCCTCAACCAGCGTGTTGCGCCATGTCCGCTCGAGGTTCGCGGTTCTGCCGCAGCCTGGGTGGACGGCCGTCTCCACCAGTGGCTCAGCACCCAGGGCGCGCAGGGCGCGAAGCAGACCATCGTCGCTGCGATCGGTTGCGACCCGGCCGACGTGCTCGTCATCACCCCCGACGTCGGCGGCGGCTTCGGAGCGAAGATCTCGTGTTACGCAGAGGAGGCGATCCTCGGTCTCATCGCGAAGAAGGTCGGTCGGCCGGTGCGGTGGCGTGAGACCCGCAGCGAATCGATGATGTCGTTGGGCCACGGTCGTGCGCAGGTGCAGTACGTCACGATCGGCGGCACCAAGGCCGGCAAGGTGACGCACTACCAGCTCCACGTCATCCAAGATGCGGGCTCGTTCGTCGAGATGGGTGCGATCCTCGCCCCGTTCATGACGCGCCCGATGGCGAGCGCCGTCTACGACATCCCGAACATCGAGTGCCGTACCACGAGCGTTGTCACCAACACCGCACTCACCACGGCCTATCGCGGCGCCGGTCGGCCCGAGGCAACGGCGGCCGCCGAGCGTGCGATGGATCTGTTCGCCGCCGAGCTCGGCCTCGACCCGGCCGAAGTGCGTCGCATGAACCTCATCGGCAAGTTCGACCAGCCGCACACGACGGTCGTGGGGCAGACCTACGACGTCGGCGATTACGAGGGCGCCCTCGACAAGGCGCTCGAGGTGGCCGGTTACGCCGACCTGCGCGCCGAGCAGGCGCGCCGACGTGCGAGTGGCGACGCGAAGCAACTCGGCATCGGTGTGAGTGTCTATGTGGAGATCACCGGGGGCGTCGGCACCGGCGAGCACGCCAAGATCGAAGTGCTCGAGGACGGCCGCGCGATCGTCTACACCGGCACCTCGCCGCACGGCCAGGGTCACGCCACCGCGTGGAGCATGCTCGCCCACGAGCAGACCGGCATTCCGATGGATCAGATCGAACTCGTGTGGGGCAACACCGATCTCGTCCCCGAAGGTACGGGCACGATGGGATCACGTTCGCTGCAGCAGGGCGGCAACGCGGTCTACCTGGCCGCCGCCGACCTCGTCGAGACCGCGAAGAAGGTGGCCGCGAAGCTCCTCGAAGCCGACGAAGCCGACATGGTGCTCGACAAGGACCAGGGTTCGTTCCACGTGTCGGGAGCGCCGGCGATCGGCAAGTCGTGGGCCGAGCTCGCGGCCGCGGCGAAGGGTGACCCTGACCTGCCGGAAGGCCTCGCCCACGCGGCCTACTACGCCGTGAGCGGCGCAACGTTCCCGTTCGGTGCGCACGTCGCCGTCGTCGAAGTCGACACCGAGACCGGTCACGTCCGCCACCTCCGCCACGTTGCCTGCGACGACGCCGGCCGTGTGCTCAACCCGATGTTGCTCGAGGGTCAGATCCACGGCGGCGTTGCGCAAGGCACCGCGCAGGCGCTGCTCGAAGAGGTGCGCTACGACTCCGACGGCAACCCGATCACGTCGAATCTGGCCGACTACGCGTTCATCTCCGCGGCCGAACTGCCGAGCGTCGAGGTCGTGCACATGGAGACGCCGACCTTCATCAACGCACTTGGCGCGAAGGGCATCGGCGAGAGCGGCACGATCGGTTCCACCCCGGCCGTGCAGTCCGCCGTCATCGACGCCGTGTCACACCTCGGCGTCCGCCACATCGACATGCCCACCACGCCCGAGAAGGTGTGGTCGGCGATCGCCGCAGTGAAGCACTGAGGTCACGCGTCAACGACTGACTGATGGGCGAGCAGATCTCGGCGCGGCCCGCGCACTCCGAGGTACGTGAGGTCGCGCGGCTGTTCACCAAATTGGGGTTCATCGGTTTCGGCGGACCGGCTGCGCACATCGCGATGATGCGTGACGAGGTGGTCGCACGCCGAGGGTGGCTCAACGACCAGGAGTTCCTCGACCTCGTAGGTGCGTGCAACCTCGTGCCCGGTCCGAACTCCACCGAGCTCGCCATCCACATCGGTCTGAAGCGTGCAGGCTGGCGAGGATTCGTCGCCGCGGCGTGCGGGTTCATCCTCCCCGCGGTGGCGATCGTGCTGATCCTCGCCGTGCTGTACGACCGCTATGGCACCACCCCCACCGCGGTCAACCTCAGCTACGGCATCGTCCCCGTGATCGTCGCGATCATTGCGCACGCAGTGGTGCAGCTCGGGCGGACGGCCGTAAAGGACGTGACGCTCGGAGCGGTCGCTGTGGCATCGATGGTGCTGTGGTTGCTCGAGGTGAACGAACTCCTGCTGCTCTCCGGCGGGGCCGTCATCGCCATCGCATGGCAGCACCGACATCGGGCCTCCGGTCAGTCGATGTCGATATGGCTGGCCGCGCTCGGGTTGCGTTCACCGTCGGCCACCCTGGCGACCACCACCGATCCCGACCTCGTGCGGCTGGGCCTCATCTTCCTGAAGATCGGGGCGGTCCTCTACGGGAGCGGGTATGTGCTCGTGTCGTTCCTCGAACGCGACCTCGTCCAAGGCCTCGGCTGGTTGACCGAGCGACAACTGCTCGACGCCGTCGCCATCGGACAGTTCACGCCCGGCCCGGTGTTCACCACCGCCACCTTCGTCGGCTACCAGATCGCCGGACTGCCCGGCGCGATCGTGGCCACCATCGCGATCTTCCTGCCTGCCTTCATCTTCGTCGCGCTGCTCGGGCGGATCACGCCGATCATCCGGCGGTCGACGATCGCAGCGAGCGGACTCGACGGCGTGAACGCGGCGGCCCTCGGTCTGATGGCGGGCGCAGCGGTACGGATCGCAGACAGCGCCTTCGTCGACCCGCTGACGGTAGTGATCGGCGCCGCGGCGCTCGCGATGCTCCTCTGGAAGCGACCGAACACCGCGTGGCTCGTGGCCGCAGGGGCCATCGTGGGCCTGGCCCACGGAATCGCCACCTGACGGGGCCGCTCGCGGAGGGCGGCTCGACAGTCGGCGCATCGAAGGCACCGAGCACCCTTGTGGAAAGGGAACATTGCTGCGGTTGCTACTCAGCGACCCGTTGTGGTGCATGATGTGTGGTGTGTGGCGTGCCTGAAGGGGGGCACACCAGGGGAACGAAAAGGGGACTCCATGCAGATCCGCGTCACCGTCAACGGCACGGTCCACGACAGCGATGTCGAGCCGCGCACGCTGCTCGTCCACTACGTCCGAGAGACTCTCGGCCTCACCGGCACCAACGTTGGTTGCGACACCTCGTCGTGCGGCGCGTGCAGCTTGCATCTCGACGGCGAAGCCGTGAAGAGCTGCACGATCCTCGCCGTCCAGGCCGACGGTCACGAGGTCACCACGATCGAGGGACTCGCGGCGGCCGACGGCACGCTGCACCCAATGCAACAGGCCTTCATGGAGAACCACGCACTGCAGTGCGGCTTCTGCACACCGGGCATGGTGATGGCCGCCACGAGCCTGCTGCGCGAGCACCCGCACCCCACCGAGGCCGACGTACGCCTTGGGCTCGAAGGCAACCTGTGCCGCTGCACCGGTTACCACAACATCGTTCGCGCTGTCCTCGCCGCATCCGGAGCCGACCAGTGATCCCGGCACCGTTCGACTACGTGCGTGCCGGATCAGCCGCCGAGGCGATCAGCCTCATCGGTGAGCACGGCGACGACGCGAAGATCCTCGCGGGTGGGCACAGTTTGCTGCCGCTGATGAAACTGCGCCTCGCGCAGCCGTCGGTCCTCATCGACATCGCCCGAGTTCCCGATCTCTCCTACATCCGTGACACCGGCGATCACATCGCGATCGGTGCGCTCACCCGTCACATGGACGTCGAGACCAGCTCGGTGCTCGCCGAGCACGTGCCGCTTCTCGCGCACGCGGCGAGCCACGTCGGTGATCCGCAGGTCCGCCACCGCGGCACGATCGGCGGCTCGATCGCCCACAGCGACTCGGCGAGCGACCTGCCCGCCACCACGCTGGCCCTCGGCGCCACCTACATCGCGCAGGGGCCCAACGGCACCCGCGAGATCGCTGCCGCCGACTTCTTCCAGGGGTTCCTGCAGACCGCACTCGCCGACGACGAACTCCTCACGGAGATCCGCGTGCCGAAGATGAAGGGCGCCGGGTGGAGCTTCCAGAAGTTCAATCGCCGAGCTCAGGACTGGGCGATCGTCGGTGTCGCTGCGTGGCGACGTGGCAGCGAGAGTGGCGTCGGCCTCGTCAACATGGGCTCCACTCCCATCCTCGCGACGAGTGTTGCCGCGGCGATCGCGTCTGGCGCATCGGTGGCGGATGCTGCCGAGCTCGCGGCGGCTGAGTCCGACCCGCAGAACGATCTGAACGCGTCACCCACCTACCGCGTCCACCTCGCCAAGGTGCTCACGCGGCGAGCGCTCGAGCACGCGAGCGCCTGACGCTCAGTCGCTGAACTGGACGGCGGCGCGCTCGGCGATGTGCGGGCGCACGGCTTCCACACGCACCCGGTCGTGGTCGGGATGCTCGTCATACTGTCGCCAGCCGTCGAGGTCATCGAAGGTTGCAACGATCGCGTAGTCGACGTTGCCCTGCGACGCCCCGACGTCGCTGCCATGCCGATAGGAGCGGATCGACGGGACCAGGTCGGGCAACGTGGACAGCGCCGCGTGGATCGCTGCAACGTCGGCCGTGC
>JBMOFX010000132.1:0-7715 GCA_049318665.1 Ilumatobacteraceae bacterium
CGGTCGACGTCGCCATCGTCGGCGGCGGGTTCACCGGTTTGTGGACGGCCTATGCGCTGATGGAACGCGACCCGTCGATTCGTGTGGTCGTCCTCGAGTCGGAGGTGGTCGGCTTCGGTGCGAGCGGGCGCAACGGGGGCTGGGCGTCGGCGCTGCTCCCGATGGGGCTCACCTCGATGGCGGCGCAACACGGGCGGGATGCGGCGATCCGCATGCAACGAGCGATGGTGGATGCGATCCGCGAGATCGAACGAGTCACGCACACCGAGCAGATCGACTGCCATTTCCAACTCGGTGGTTCCTTCCGCGCAGCACGTAACCCTGCGCAGGTCGAGCGGCTGCACGACGAGCTCGCCGAGCAGCGAGCGTTCGGCTTCGGTGAGGGTGATGTTCATTGGCTCGATCCCGCTGAGTCGGCATCGACCATTGCGGTCACGCGCAACCTGGGCGCGCTCTTCACCCCCCACTGCGCCGCCATCCACCCTGCACGGCTCGTCCGTGGGCTTGCCCTCGCGGTCGAGCGACGCGGAGTCATCATCCACGAGAACTCACGCGTGCTCGACATCGAACCCGGTCGCGTGCGGACGCAGGGTGGCACGGTGCGCGCCACGCACATCGTCCGTGCCACCGAGGCGTTCACGCCCGGACTGCCCGGCCTCCGGCGAGCGCTCGCTCCGGTGTACTCACTGATGATCGCCACCGAGCCACTCCCACCGTCGGTGTGGGAGCAGATCGGTTGGGCCGACCGCCAGACGTTCAGCGACGCACGACGGACGGTGATCTACGGCCAGCGCACCGCCGACGACCGGATCGCCTTCGGTGGGCGCGGCGCGCCGTACCACCTGGGCTCACGCATCGAGCCGCAGTTCGACCTGCACCGTCGCGTGCACGATGGCCTCCGCGACACACTGCGCGACCTGTTCCCGGCGATCGGCGACGTCGCCATCACCCATCGATGGGGCGGCCCGGTGGGCATCCCGCGTGACTGGGAGTGTTCGGTCGGGCTGGATCGCGCAACGGGCATCGGTTGGGCGGGGGGCTACGTCGGTGACGGCGTCACCACGACCAACCTCGCGGGGCGGACGCTTGCCGCCTTGATCACCGGTGACGATCCGGGCGACCTGACCTCACTGCTCTGGGTCGACCACCATTCGCGACGGTGGGAGCCTGAGCCGTTCCGTTGGATCGGCATCAACTCGATGGTTCGGATGCCGTCGTCGATCGACCGGTACGAGGACCGTCACGATCATCCGGAGCGGTGGCGCAGCGCCATCCTCGAACGCGTCCTCGGTCACTGATCACGACAGCGTCGGAAACGCCGGCGGCGGATCGGCGGTGAACAGCCAGTCGTCGAAGAACCGTTCGAGGTCGCGACCGGCAACTTGCTCGGCGAGGGCCACGAAGTCATCGGTGGTTGCCGACCCGAAACGGTGTTCGGCCACCCAACGACGGAGCAGGGTGAAGAACGCGTCGTCGCCGATCGTGACGCGCAGCGCGTGCAGCACCGTCGCACCGCCACCGTAGGAGTCGGGACCGAACAACGATTCGGCGGTCGGCGAGGTCGGCCCGGTACCGCCACTCGAGCGTCGTTCGTCGAGCGCGGTCTGCGCGAGATCGTCGATCGAGGCGAGGTCCTCGTGGTCGAGCCACAACCATTCGCCGTACGTGGCGAAGCTCTCGTTGAGCCAGATGTCCTGCCACCGGCCGAGCGTGACGGTGTTGCCGAACCACTGGTGAGCGAGCTCGTGAGCGAGCAGCAACTGCGGCCCGTAGGCCAGCGATCCTCCGAGGTCCTCCGCGCTGAACATCGAGCGACCCATCGTCTCCATCGCCAGACCTGGATCGCTGTCGGTCACGGCGATGCCGTAGGAACTCAGTGGGTATGGCCCGAACAGGTCGTCGAAGTAGTCGAGCTGCTCGATCGTGAGATCCGTGTACTTCTGCTCCCAGTCGTCTACCCCGCGAACGAACGCGCTCTGCATCGGCACACCCGTTGGGGACACACCGTCGACGAGCTGGTAGTCGCCGGTGAGGAGCAGGATCAGGTAGGTGGGCATCTCGTCGTCCTGTTGCCACACCCAGGTGGCCGTGACGCCGTCATCCGTCTCCGACGTCAGTGCTCCGTTCGCTACCGCGGTAGTACCGCTCGGGACGCGAACCGTGAAGGTCCACGCGGCGCGATCACTTGGGTGGTCGTTGCTCGGCAGCCACGTCCGCGCGCCGTCGGGCTCGTTGAGCACGTACGAGCCAGCCTCGGTTGCGAACCATCCGACCGGAACCCCATCGGCGCCGTCGAGAGGTTGCGGCGTGACGGTGTAGTCGATCGTCACCTTGGTCGTGGTGCCGCGCCGCAGGATGGTCGGCGGGTCGATCCGCAGTTCTTCCGGCTCCACGATGAACGGGGTGTCGGCGCCGTCGATCGTGACACTCGTGATGTCGAGACCCACAGCATCGAGCGTGAACTCGTCGCGATCGTCGGCGAACGCGATCGTCAGCGTCACCGTGGCAGCGATCTCCGATGTCGACGGGTCGTAGTCGAGGTCGACGTCGTAGTCGAGGACGTCGATCCCCGGGTTGCCGAGCGCCGGGAACAGGGCGTCGCCGACGCCGTCACCATCACTGGCGACATCGTCACCGACCGGAAGTGACGTCGTCGTCGACGTCGTCTCCGGACCTGCGGTCGACATCGATCGGTCGGCCGTCACGCCCGAGTCCGCCGACGCGCATGAAGCCGCGATGGCGAGCACGCCCACGACGCCAACCAGGCGCAACGCCAACGTCGACCTCAACGATGCAGTCCGTGGTCTCGAATCGTGGCTCGAGTCCGCACTGTGAAGACGGAGTCTCCGGACAGCACGCCACCCCGAGCGAACAGGCGGCCCGACTGCCAGTTCGACAGGCCCAGCTCGGGTTGATCGAACGCGAACTGCCCGTCGACCCAGCGGGTGAACCCGTCGCCGACGAATGGCGCGTCGACCGACGCGTAGAACTCGTCGAGCTCCTCGGGTGTCCCCCCGATCAGCGACGCAGCGAACCGAGGGCTCCACCGATTGAACAGGTCGACTGCGTCCTCGATCGACTCGACCACGGCGATCGACAGTTCCGGAGCGTTCTCCCATTCCCACTCCGTCGCCAGATCGGCTTCCTCGATCGCCATGGCGGTCGGGCCAATGAACGGCAGCGCGGCGGCCGTTGCATGCACGACGAGTTCCGCGCCTCGTCGGGCCGCTGCCGTGTTGGCTGCGAGCAGCACGACCGGGACGTGTTCGTGCGCGTGCGTTGCGAGGACGCAGCACACGTTGAGCGTGTTGCACACCTTGCGATCGAGTGAATGCAGCACGGCATCGTGCAACACCGCCCGATCGGCTCCAGCCGCTACCACCATCCACGCGCCACCCGTGCCGTGCAGGCTCACCGGCACCCCGTGCTGCCGCGCCACGGCGCCGAGCTGTGCGACGGCACGCCCGGACCCGCGCGCCACGGCGAGGCCGAGGCGCTGATCGGAGAACAGCGCCCACCCGGCAGCGTGCGCCTCCGACGCGACGAGACCCACCGAGCCAGCGGGCAGGCCGGCCTCACGAAGCGCGGGCTCGACGGCGTGCTCCATGATCGCTGACGCGGTGCCCAGCGCATCGCTACCGATCCGAAAGACGACGGTGTTGCCGGTACGCAGCACGCCGGTCGCATCGGCGAACACGTTCGGCCGACCCTCGAACACGAAGCCGACGACGCCGAGCGGCGCGCGTCGAGTCTCGACCTGCCAAGTGCCGTGGTCGTGCTGACCGATCACGGCATCCCGGGCGCCCGGCGCGTCGCGCCAGACCCGGAGCCCATCGACCATGCCAGCACGCATCGCCGTGCTCAGTTCGAGTCGGGTCGTGCTCCGGCCGCGACCATGGGCCCGGTCGACGTCCGCTGCGTTGGCCGCAGCGATCGGGGCGAACGCACTGTCGTCGTCGAGTAGTTCGGCGAAGCGGTGAAAGAACCGCGTGATCTGTTCGTCGCCCACGGTGGCGAGCCCGCCGAACGCCGCCACTGCGGCGCCGACCGACGCGTGCACGAGCTCGTGATCGACCTGCGGGATGTGCAGCAGATCGCCCGTCTCGTGCACGACGACGAGACGGTCCCCCACGCGAAAGGCAGCAGCCAGCTCCTCGCCGACGGTGGCAACCCGGTCGCCGCCGAAGGGCACGAGTTGGCCTGGCTGCAGGGATCGGAGCGGTTCGATCGACATCGGCGTCAGGCTACGGCGACGTCACCCGCCGACCCGTAACCTGGCGCGGTGAGCGACGACCGCCTGTACTTCCGCCAACTCCTGTCCGGACGCGACTTCGCGGTCGGTGATCCCGTCGCCCAACAGATGGTCAACTTCGTCTACGCGATCGGCGATCGGACCACCGGCGAATGCCTGCTGGTCGACCCCGCGTACGCGGTCGGTGACATCCTCGATGTGGTGGAGGCCGACGGCATGCGCTGCACGGGGGTGCTCGCGACGCACTACCACCCCGACCATGTGGGGGGTTCGATGATGGGCGTCACCATCGAGGGAGCCGCCGCGCTGCTCGACCGATGCGATTGCCCGATCCACGTCCAGCGCGATGAAGCGCGGTGGGTGACGCGCACCACAGGGATCGACGAGTCGAGCCTCGTGCAACACGATGGCGGCGACGTCGTTCGCGTTGGAGGGATCGACATCACGTTGGTGCACACGCCGGGTCACACCCCCGGCAGCCAGTGCTTCCACGTCGACGCCGGCAACGATCGGCGCCTCATCAGCGGCGACACGTTGTTCCTCGAGGGCTGTGGCCGCACCGACCTACCGGGGAGCAACCCCGAGCAGATGTATCACTCGCTGCGGACGCTCGCGTCGCTGTCGCCGGACACGATCGTGTACCCCGGCCACCGCTACTCGCAGCCGTCGAGCGCGACGCTCGAGGCGATCGTCGAGACGAACTACGTGTTCAAGCCCGCGTCGATGGACGCGTGGATGCAGTGGTTCGGCGGCGCCTGAGACCGAGGTGAGTGGCCGGCGCGGGGTGGGCCGGTGAGGGTGGTTTGTCCGGGTCGATCGACATGCACGGTCGCGTCTGGATCGAGGCGGATGGTGTGGTGCTGGCGGTGCACGACCTGGTGATGATGCGAACACAACAACACCAGATTCCCGAGTGAGGTCGGACCGCCGTGTTGCCAGTGTTGGATGTGATGCGCATCGCACCACGCGACCGGCCGATCACACCCCGGGTACCGGCAACCACCATCACGTTGCACCACCGCACGAAACAGGCTCGTCGGCACCGTCCGAGTGGCCCGCCCGTAATCGAGCACGACGGACCCGGCGCGCAACACCCGATGCATCACACAATCACACGTGAACCACTCACTGTCATTGACCGACAACGAATGCCCATCCGAGGTGACCGCCACCCGGTCGTTCACATCCTGGGTGAGTTCCACATGCGGACGATGCCGCGGGGTACCCACCCGAGCATGATTCGCGTCGAAGAACGACAACACCGCAGCGAACGCATCCGCGTTCGCGACCTGCCGGGAACGACCATCACCAGCGTCCCAGGTGCGGGCCGTGTCGATCGCCCGGGCGAACAACTCGGCATTCGCCGCGTCCAACGCGAACCTGCCCACCATCGTCCCGTCATCCAACCGCGACCACCGCAACACACGCTCAGGCACCACCGGCTCCGGAGTCGGGACCAACGCATCAGCCTTCGCAGCCCAATGCGCCACCGCGATCTGCGTGTCACGCGCATCGAGCCCTGCGATCGTGTCGACCAACTCAGGATGCATCACCTCAAACAACTCGACACGAGCCGGTGTCACCACCGAACGCAACGCCTGCACCTGTGTTGATGACAACCGGCCACCGACATAAGCCATCTCCACAACCTGATAACCGCACACGAACCTGCCCGCACGGACCAGACGCACCGCGTCACCATGCGACATCCGCGCCCGATCACGCAACCAAGCCGCCATCGACACATGCCCATCAACACCCCACGCACCCGCCGCGTCCAACCGACCCACCGCCACCGTCACCCGCGCCGTCAACGCCTCCAGCTCGCGCAACGCGACCAACAACTCATCCAACGAATCGATCGAATCGATCGAATCGATTGTCGAGTTGAGGGTCCCCACCGCCATACACTGAATCGTACATATGTTCGATTGCGATGTCAACACCAAACGCCAGAGAATTCCTGAGAACTTCCTCGCTCAGCGCAGGCCGAGGCGGTCGCGCTGCTCGTCGGGTGCTTCCAACGCCGCAAGTGCGGTGACGAGCAGATCCTCGAGCTCGCGCTCGACGGCTTCACCCACGCGGTTCTCGCGCTCGTCGGGGTCGACGTCGAGGTCGTACAGGTGGTGCTGGCCGACGATGCCGCTGTTCACCCAGAACGGCAGCGCGTCACCTCGCGCGAAGGGCTGGCGGATCACCGGAATCGTGCTGCCCGGCATCCGGTCGAGAAACGCACGATCGTCGGGCGGGGGCAGTTCGGTGATGCCGCGAACATGCACGGGCATCGTGCTCCAGCGATTGCTCCACATGCTGAGCGGAAGGTTCTCGCCTTCGGGGGCGCGTGCGTACTTGTGGCGACCGTCGGTCACCTGCACCCAGTTGCCGAACACGCCGCCGATCGCCCAGTCGCGCACCGTCGTTGCCTCGCCGGTGAGGACGGGCACCAGCGAACGACCGTGGGTGCGGTGCCGTGGCTCTACACCGAATGCAGCGGCGATGGTGGCGTGGAGGTCGACGTTGGTGGTGAGCGCGTCGCAGGTCGACCCACCAGCCACGCCCGGCCAATGGATCAGCAGAGGTGTGTGACCGAGCGGTTCGAACTGGGGCACCATCGGCTTGCCCCACACGTCGACCCGTTCACCTCGTCCGTTCGGGCGTTCCTCGCCGAGGTAGTGGCCATGGTCGGTGCACACGATGATCGCGGTGTCGTCCCACCGATTCGACGCGTCGAGTTGATCGACGAGTCGACCGAACCAGTGATCGATCATCGACAGCTTTGCGCCGTAGTTCGCACGGAGGTGACGGCACTCGGCGTCGGTGAGCAAGCCGTCGGAGAGCGCCCCCACCACATACGGCGGCCAGATCAGGCGCTCCCCCACCCACGGTTCGTCTTCGTAGCGACCGGTCCACTCAGCAGGCGTGTCGAACGGCTCGTGCGGGTCGAACTCGTCGACGAACAGCAACCACGGCGGCGCCTCGGTCGGTTGCGCGGCGGCGTCGGCGAGCCACTGCGTCGCGGCGGACATCGTCTTCGGACCAGGGAAGTCGAGCTCGTGGCGGAAGTGCGTGCGAGTGCGGTCGTAGGCGCGGTCGACGTGCGGTGCGTTGGCGCCGAAGCGTCGCTCGAGCCACCAGCCACCCGTTGCCGCAGGCGGCGCAGGAACCCCCACCCACGACGGGTCGAGCCACGTCTTCCACGGATCACCCTCGTGACCGCGGACGTAGTCCCAACCACCGAAGTCGGTGTGGTAGTTCTCCCCGCCGGTCTCGAACAGGTGCGGGTGATCGGTGACCAGCATCGTGGTGACACCGGCGTCACGCAGGTCGGCCGTGATCGGCCGGTCCCACAGCTCGATCGAACCCCACGGACGCCACAGGAAGTCGAGCGAGCCGCACAGGATGTCGTGGCGGGCCGGCATGCACGGCAGCGAACCGGTGACATGGCGGGTGAAGCGAGTGGCAC
>JBMOFX010000133.1:0-7691 GCA_049318665.1 Ilumatobacteraceae bacterium
CGCTGAAGCTCGGCGCGATGACGGCGTCGAAGCCGCCCTGCTGGATGGCCCACACGGCGTGCTCGCGCGACGAACCGACTCCGAACGCAGGGCCGGCGACGAGGATGCTCGCGCCCGCGTACCGCTCGTCGTTGAGGACGAAATCGGGGTCGTCGCGCCACGTCGAGAACAGGCCCTTCTCGAAGCCCGTGCGCTCGACGCGCTTCAACCACTCGGCAGGAATGATCTGGTCGGTGTCGACGTCGCTGCGCTTCAGCGGAACGCCGGTACCGGTGATGATGCGCACTGCTTTCACGAGCTGGCCTCCAGGTCTGCCGGGGTGGCGAAGTGGCCGGCAACGGCGGTGGCCGCTGCGACGCCCGGACTCACCAGGTGGGTGCGGCCGCCACGACCTTGACGCCCCTCGAAGTTGCGATTGCTGGTGCTTGCCGCTCGCTCGCCGGGGGCGAGCTTGTCGGGGTTCATCGCGAGGCACATGCTGCAGCCTGGCTCGCGCCAGTCGGCACCCGCCGCCCGGAACACCTCGTCGAGTCCTTCCGCCTCGGCTTGTGTCTTCACCGCGTGGCTCCCCGGCACGACCATCACGCGTGGCACGGTGACCGTGCGTCCGGCCATGACCGCAGCCGCGGCACGAAGGTCTTCGATCCGGCTGTTGGTGCAGCTGCCGATGAACACGGTGTCGACGCGGATGTCGCGCAGCCGAGTTCCCGCCTCGAGACCCATGTACTCCAACGCTCGTGCCACGGTCTCGCGAGTGGTGGGGTCGTCGTACGAATCGGGCGACGGGATGCTGGCGTCGATGCTCGCCACCTGTCCGGGGTTGGTGCCCCACGTGACCTGAGGACGGATGTCGGCGGCGTCGATCACGACTTCCCTGTCGAAG
Source organism: Ilumatobacteraceae bacterium (assembly GCA_049318665.1). Lineage (GTDB taxonomy): Bacteria > Actinomycetota > Acidimicrobiia > Acidimicrobiales > Ilumatobacteraceae > VFMC01. The sequence goes on from JBMOFX010000133.1 coordinate 884, forward strand.
GCAGCGCCGTCGTCGGTGCGCAGTGTCTGCCAGTCGGCGACGGCGGTCTCCCAGGTGGCGCCCGACGGCGCCTCCGGTCGGCCCCGCAGGTACGCAAACGTCGTCTCGTCGGGAGCGATCAGGCCCGCCTTTGCGCCAGCCTCGATGCTCATGTTGCACACGGTCATCCGGCCCTCCATCGACAGCGACCGGATTGCGGAGCCGCGGTACTCGATGACGTGTCCGATGCCGCCGCCCGTGCCGATGACGCCGATGATGTGCAAGATCACGTCCTTGGCGGTCACGCCGTCGGCGAGCTGGCCGTCGACGGTGACGCTCATCCACTTCGGCCGGCTCTGCGGGAGCGTCTGGGTGGCCAGCACGTGCTCGACCTCGCTCGTGCCGATGCCGAACGCGAGGGCACCGAACGCTCCGTGGGTTGCCGTGTGGCTATCACCGCAGACGATGGTCATGCCGGGCAACGTGCGGCCCTGCTCGGGGCCGATGACGTGCACGATGCCTTGCCGCGGGTCGCCCATCGGGAAGTTGACGATGCCGAACTCGGCGGTGTTGACGCGCAGCACTTCCACCTGCCGCGCCGAGATTGGGTCGGCGATCGGCTGATCGATGTCGGCGGTGGGGACGTTGTGGTCTTCCGTCGCGATGGTGAGGTCGGGTCGGCGCACGCCGCGGCCGCTGATTCGCAAGCCGTCGAAGGCCTGCGGGCTGGTGACCTCGTGGACGAGGTGCAGGTCGATGTACAGCAGCTCCGGCTCGCCGGGCGTGGTGTGCACCGTGTGCCGCTCCCAGATCTTCTGGGCCAAGGTGGTCGGTTCGTTCATGCTGCTCCGCTGGCGGTCGAGTCGTGATGGTGCAAGGAATCCCAAATGGTGGGATACGATTCCTGAATATGGACAGTGTAAGCGGTGTCGGTGTGATCGACAAGGCGATGGTGATCGTGGCGGCGCTCACACGTGGGCCGCTCGACCTCGCCGACGTGCAGGAGGCGACCGGGTTGCCCCGCGCAACGGCGCACCGGCTCGTGGTCGCGCTCGAGCGACACCATCTCGTGCGGCGTGACAGCGTCGGTCGGTTCTGCCTCGGGTACGAACTGATCGCACTGGGCCGTGCTGCGAGCGAGCAGTCGGGTGTGGGAGAGCTCGCCCTCCCCATCTTGCGCTCACTGCGTGATGACTGTGGCGAGAGCGTGCAACTGTTCGTGCGCGAAGACGAGGGCCGTCGCTGCGTGGTGTCGCTGCAGTCGCCGCACGCCCTCCGGTGGATCGTTCCCGAGGGGAGCGTGTTGCCGCTCGGTGCGGGAAGCGCCGGCCGGGTGCTGAGCGGCGGTGCGCTCGCCGATGGTGGCTGGGTCGAGAGCGTCGAAGAGCGCGAGCCCGGCGTGGCCTCGGTGAGCGCACCCGTGCGGGGCATCTCCGGCGACATCCTCGCCGCCGTCAGCATCAGCGGACCGGTGGATCGCTTGACGCGGTCGCCCGGCGCCCGACTCGGATCGATGGTGGCAACGGCCGGCTCGCGCATCGGGGAGGTGTTGCGGGTGGCGCAACGAAGTTGAGAGCGACGATCACTCTGGGTGGCGCGGCTTGTCGAGAACTTGATACGTTCGAGATAATCCTCGCACGAAAGGAACGCACTCATGCTTCGTGGCAGCCGCTGGACCTGAGACAACCTTCGCCGACGCTCGCAACGCCGGCCTGATGAATGGAACGTGGTGCCGGTGCCGCCGGCACCTCGTTCGCGTCAGGGCACAGGTGAGGCCGGCTCGGCGGCCGGCGGTTGTCCCGCGTGGCGAGGGAGTGCGAGCACCAGCATCACGATCACCGGGATCTGGATCACGCCGGCGGCCACGGCAACGACGCCAGGTGAGGTTGCTGCGGCAAGGAGGCCGCCGGTGAGTGCACCGATCAGACCGCCAGCGCCCAGCGCCATCCGGAACAGGCTCATCGTGCGTCCGAGGAGTTCCGCAGGAATCAGCCGCTGTCGAATGCCGACCGAGGTGATGTTGCCAAACGTGACAGCGAAACCCCACACGAAGAACGTGACGACACCCACGGGCCAACGCTCCGTGGCGCCCAGCACCAGATAGGCCAACGCGTTCAGCGCGACCGCGCCGATCAGCGCGAGTTCCGCCGAGATCACCCCGCGAAGCCGACCCGCCGACAGGCCGGCGACCGTCGCGCCGAGCGCCATCACCGCCAGGATCGGCCCGTACCAGGCGTCCGGTACGCCGAGTTGGTCGCGCACGATGAGCACGAGCAGCGCGAGTACCGCCGAGCCGCACATGGCCAGCATGAACATCGCAGCGCAGAGGACGACGAGCGTGCGGCTGCCCCGAAAGAACTGCCAGGCATCGCCCATGTTGGCCTGCGATCGCACCGTCGTCTCGACGTCGTCATCTGCGGTTCGACCATCTGGTGCGGGCTCGAGTCGTGCGGACTCGCGGTTGCTGCGGATGCCGACGAGCACCAACGCTGACACCAGGTACGAGATCGCGTCGGCTGCGAATGGGAGCCAGCGGGCCAGGCTGAATGCGAGCGAACCGAGCGGTGGACCGACGAACTCGCGCCCGACATCCTCGGCTGCCTGCAACCGTCCGTTCGCCTCGTCGAGCTCGGCGTGGTCGACGACCGACGGGACGAACGCTTGCGATGCGCTGATGTACACCGTTTCGCCTGCCCCCACCGCGAACACGGCAAACGCCAGGAGCGCAACACTGACGCGATCGGCGACCACTGCGACGAACGTGACGAGGAGCACGGCGGCTCGAAGCAGATCGGCCCATACCAGGACCAGGCGACGATCGAAGCGATCGGTGGCGATCCCCGCAGGTATCGCGAACAGCAGCCCGGGCACGATGCCGGCGGCCGCAATGACCCCGAGCGTCACCTCGCTGTCGGGCGCCACGGCCGCGACGAGCGGGATCGCGGTGACGGTCATGCCGCTGCCGATCGCCGATGCGGCGTTCGATACCCACAGCCGCCGATAGGTGGTGCCGAGCGCGGCATGTCGGAACGACCGTCGTTCCGGGGTGCTCGGCATGCGAGGCCGGACGTTAGTCCGTGTCAGTAGATGGCGACGACGTCGATCACCAGAATGATGTCGGTTTCGCCGTCGAGCTGGAACACGTTCTTCGCCTCTGCGTACGGGATGGAGAGCTTGCGCAAGGTGCCGACCTGCAATCCGTCGAATCCCTGCTGCAACACCTCGGGAAGGTTGCCCGGGAAGGGGAGGTTCTGCGGCTGCCCGGTCTGCCAGGTGCTCTCGAGCTGCTCAGCAGTGTCGGTCCGGTAGATGATGTAGTTGAACGCCACCGACTTGCCGGCGGTGATCGGATCGCCGGAGCCCTCGGTGATGTCTTCGATCTTCAGGCTGTCGACCGTTTCACCGGCGGTGATGTCGACCTTCGGCTCGTCGGCCGGATCGGCGGCAGGCAGCACGGCCAAGACGTCGACGACAAACGTGAGCGCATCGCCAGGCTTGATGACGTCGCCCTGTGGGCTGTCGCCGTAGGCGAGGTCGGCGGGGATGTCGAGTTGGCGACGGGTGCCCTGCTGGACGCCGACGAGTCCCTCATCCCAACCCTGGATCACCTGGCCGGCGCCAAGGGTGACGGGAAAGGGTTCGCCGCGGTCGTAGCTGTTGTCGAACTCGGTGCCGTCTTCGGAGCGAACGCCGATGTAGTGCACGACCACGGTGTCGCCGTTCGCGGCCTTGGGCCCCTCGCCGGGGGTGAGGTCGGTGACGACCAGCGAGGTCGGCAGCGTCTCGGGGATCTTCACGTCGGGCTTGGGGAGCGCGCCCGGGGCGGTGGTGGGTGCGGACGGGTCGGTGGTCGATGCTGCGTCGTCGGTTGAGGTGGTCGTGGTGGAGTCATTCGACGACGACGATGAATCGCTGCCGCAGGCGCCAAGGAGGGTGACCGAAGCGAGGGCAGCGAGCGCGAGGGGCGCGAGGCGGGTGGAACGCATTCCGGCGACGCTACCGGTCGGGGGTGAACGACAGGCATCGGGTAGACAGACACTCGATGTGGTCGATGCTGCGCTCGAACAGGGACATTCGCTTGCTGTTCGTGGCTCAGTTGGTCTCGTTCGCGGGTGACTGGTTTGCGTACGTCGCGTTCGTCGGTCTGGTGCACGACATCAATGGGGCGGCGATCCTGGTGAGCCTCGTCTACGTGGCGCAAGCGCTCCCGGCCTTCTTGGCGGCGCCGATCGCCGGTCCGAGCGCGGATCGGTACGACCGACGGGTGATCATTCGAACGGTGTCGGTGGTACAAGCGGTCGCCGCGCTCGGCCTCCTGCTGGTCGGCTCGACACGCTCGCTGTGGTTCGGGTTCGCCTGCCTGTGCGTGATCTCCGCGCTCGGTTCGTTCGTCGGGCCCGCGGCGCAGGCCGGCATCCCCAACCTCGCGCGCAATGAGGAGGAACTGCGGTTCGCGTCGCTGTTGTTCGGCTCGCTGTGGGGAGCGATGCTCGCCGTGGGCGCAGCGTTGGGCGGGCTCGTTGCGACGGTGTTCGGACGCGACGTCGCGTTCATCGTCAATGCCGCGTCGTTCGTGTTCGCGGCGGCTGCGGTGTCGTTGATCCGCCGTCCGATGCAGACGGTGCGCGCCGACGATGCGCCCGCGCGTCCCCGACTCCGTCCGATCGCCGACATGGGCGAGGCCGTGAGCCACGCGCGTCGCGACTCGGTGCTGCTGTCGCTGCTCGCGTCCAAGGCGACGTTCGCGATGGGCGCCGGCATCGTCGGCCTGCTCGCCGTGCTCGCGGTCGACGATCTGGGGGGTGGCGACGCCGCGACCGGTGTGCTGATCGGCGCACGCGGAGTCGGCGTCGCGCTCGGGCCGCTGATCGCGGCGCGCCTGGTGGGCCCGTCGCTGTCGCGTGTGTTGCTGCTGTGCGGGTGCGCCGGCCTGGCGTTCGGGGTTTGCTACCTGGGCCTCGGCGTCGCTCCGTCACTGTTGGTCGCGGTGCCGCTGGTGTTCGCAGCCCATCTCGGCGGCGGCGCGCAATGGACGCTGTCGACATACGGGTTGCAACGTCGCGCCCCGGATGAGATACGCGGTCGGATCCTCGCTGGCGACTTCGGCATCGTGACGCTCATCATCACAATCTCCAACCTTGCCGCGGGCGCGCTGGCCGACGTGTGGGGAGCGCGCCCGACGATCACGGCCTTCGCCATCCTCGGCATCGTCGCCGGGGCCCTCTACCTGTGGTTCACGAAGTCGGTACGTGCTCGGCTGGCGGCTGACGAGTTGGCAGCGGCCGCGTCGTGAGCCAGTCCTGTTCGGCCTCGGCCATCGGGGTGCTCGGAGGACCCTGCACGAACGGCCACAGTTCTTCACCCATGCGCCGGTAGTTGCCCGACGCGCCGAGCTCGCCGAGCAGTGCGTACAGGCCGAGGTTGATGCGCTGGATGAACACGAACGCCTTCGGGACCGTGGCGTACTGCGAGATCGGACTGCTGCGATCGAACGTGTGGCGCACGATGCGGCTCGAGTACTCGCCCGACCACGTGATCGGGGCGTCGTTGCGGACGCTCTCGTAGAACTGGCTGAAGTACTCGCCGATCTCGTCGTCACTCGCCGGGGCGCCCGGCCGGAGCATGCCCGCCTGTTCGAGGATGCCGCGGAACGCGCTGGCGTCCTGCTCCCACGCCGCCGTGCGGACCATGGCGATGAACGTGTTCATCTCGTCGTCGGTGAACTGCTTGACGAGACCGAAGTCGAGGAACGTCACCTTGCCGTCACCATGGAAGATGTAGTTGCCGGGGTGCGGGTCACCGTTGAACAGGTGCATGCCGTACAGGCTGCGAAACACGAACCGGAACAAGCATTCGCCGACGAGGTCGCGCTGGTGCTCGTCCCACGTGAGCATCTCCGACCACGTCGCCCCGGTCACCAACTCGGTGGTGAGCACCCGCCGCGTGCTGAAGGCGGGAAGCACCTCGGGGATGTGGATGAACGGATGACCGCGGTAGTGCTCGGCGAACAACGTCTGGTTGCGCGCTTCGAGTGTGTAGTCGAGTTCGTCGGTGATGCGGGCCTTGATCTCCTCGACCATCTCGTCGGGGTCGAGGCCACCAAAACCCTGTCGGAGGATCGCTCCGAGCAGGTCGGCGTTGCGCAGGTCGGCTGCGATCGAGTCGCCGACGCCCGGGTACTGCACCTTCACGGCAACCGCGCGTTCGAGGCCGGTGGCCGGATCGATGACGACGGCGCGATGCACCTGCCCGATGCTCGCCGACGCCAGCGGCAGCGGGTCCCATTCCACGAAGAGCTCGGTGGGCGGGCGTCCCAACTCGTCCTCGATCACCTGCGCGGCGAGGGCCGAGCTCATCGGTGGCGCATTGGCCTGCAGTTGCGCGAGCGCCTCGCGTAGCGGCGCGGGCAGACCCTCGTCGATGTAGCTCGCCATCTGACCGAGCTTCATTAGGGCGCCCTTCATATTGCCGAGCCGATCGGCGATGGCCTCCGCCGTTCGGAGCTCGCGATCGGTGTCGAGCTCGATGCGTCGCTCTGCTGTCGCGAAGACCTTGCGCGCCGCCGTCGAGGCATAGGAGCCGCCGACGCGTGCGCCGAGTCGGGCGAGGTCGAGGTTGCGTCGTAGGCGCACGTTGTGCCGATGCCGAGCCACGAGCGCGACGACAACCCCCGACAGTGTCGCCGCGAGCACGGCGCTGCGTCGCTTCACGATGCGGTAGCCGGCGTGCGCTCGCGATCGGCGCCGCGATCCACGACGCTGGTAATCGCTTTGATGAGGGTGGGCACGAACTCGTCGGCGTTGGCGACCACGGCGTCGTGGTCGCCAAC
>JBMOFX010000134.1:0-7601 GCA_049318665.1 Ilumatobacteraceae bacterium
AACCCGCCACTCCACACAGCAGACCAGGCGCTGAGCAAGCCGTGGTCCCAGAGGTGCTGCTGGATCATGTCGGGACCGGCGCTATGGGCACCGAAGTCACCGCCGATCGGTGTGGTGTCGGCGAAGATCAGGCTCAGGCGGAGTTGAAGCAGCACAAACACGCAGAGCACACCAATCGTGACCGCCGAGATGATCGCCATGCGCTTGTCGAGGACTCCGTCAGATGGATCAGCAGGCTTAGTCGGCGCATTCGACGGTTTGACCTTGGCGTTACCGACAGACTTGCGGGCCGGATATGCCGCGGCCGTTGGTGTCGGTTGAACTGGGGACGTCTTCGCAGCTCGGGGCGCCGTGGTCGGGCGCTTCTTGCCTCGCCTCGACCCGGACATCTCTGAGATCGTAGGGAGGTCTCCGCTCACTCGACAAGTGAACTCTTGGTGATTCGGTTGGAGTGCTCCCGCTCGGGTGCCCGCCCTAGATTCTCGGCGCAGCAGCGCCGCTGAGGTCGACCCTTCGTAGCCGGCCGAACACCCTGCACGGCAATGCCTCGAGCCGCCTCAACTTCCCGTGGTACGAATGCGATCGAGGTGTTACCTTTCGAATTCTATGGCGGAGTGCGGAGGTGGCTCGCGACGGTTTCGTCGCGCATCGCGGACGGTCGCGCTCTGCGCGCTCGCCCTCGGTGCGACGGCGATCCTGATGCCCGGCTTGTCCGCTCAGGCTGACGTGCCCGCGCAGCTTGCCCAGCTCTCCGCGTCTGACGCTGCCACCAGCGCAGGATTCGGTCTCGCGGTCTCTCTTGATGGTGCCACAGCCGTTGCCGGTTCACCGTTGAGCAACGAGGCGTTTCAGAGGAGCGGGTCGGCGTATGTGTTCACGGGGACTGCGAACTCGTGGAGTCAGCAGGCGAAGCTCGCCCCCTCCGACGCAGCCCCATCGGACTTGTTCGGCCTCGCGGTGGCGATCGACGACAACACGATCGCAGTCGGCGCCGCGTACGACGACGGCGCCTTCGTCGACACCGGATCCGTCTACGTGTTCACACGAAGCGGCTCGATTTGGACGCAACAGGCGAAGCTCACCGCGTCGGATGCGTCGGGCCGCGATCTGTTCGGGTCGAGCGTTGCCCTCGATGGCGACACCCTCGCCGTCGGCGCAACCTACGACGACAGCGGAGCACTGTCCGACACGGGGTCCGTGTACATCTTTTCGCGCAGCGGCACGACGTGGACCCAGCAAGCGAAGCTCACCGCGCAAGACGCATCGGCGAACGACCTGTTCGGCGCCTCGGTATCGATCGACAGCGATGACCTCGCCATCGGCGCCCCCTATCGCGATGCGGGCGCATTTGACGCCGGCGCGGTGTACCTCTTCTCCCGCACCGGCGGCGACTGGAACCAACGGGCTGCGCTCACCGCAGCCGACGCCACCAGCGGTGATCTGCTCGGCTACTCGGTCTCGCTCAACACCGGGACGGTGGTCGGTGGAGCTCCGTATGACGACTTCACTGCGAATTCGAGTGGCTCGGCGTACGTGTTCGTGCGAAGTGGCCCAACATGGACACAGCAAGCCAAGCTGACGGCTGCCGACGCCGCAAACGACGACCTGTTCGGCTCGTCGGTGTCAGTGAGCGGCGATGCCGTCGTCGTCGGCGCGCCGCTCGATGACGACGGCGGTTCTGACACTGGCTCCGCATACGCGTACACCCGCCAGGGAACGACCTGGGTCCAGACGATCAAGCTCGCTGCTGCGTCACCCAAGCCAAGCGACTACTTCGGCGGCGCGGTGTCCGCCAGTGCTGACGCGTCGGTGGTCGGCGCCACCGGGCGCGACGGGTCATCACCCGACTTCGGTGCGGTCTTCGTGTTCGTGCCGTCATCGCTCGTCCCTCCGACAACGACGACCACTTCGACGACCACGACCACCACGACGACGACCACCACGACACCGGCCACCAGCACGACATCGACGACCTCACCCCCCACGTCGACGACGACCACCGTTGCACCATGCGCGCCGCCTGTCTGCGGGACGGTCCCACCGTCGTCATCCACCACCACGACCACCACCACGACAGTCGTCCCGACGTCGACGACCGTCGCTCCGACCACCTCGATCGTGGCCTCGGCCAACCCGCCCGGTCCCGGCCCGAGTCCCCGCAGCGGCATACTGCCGAGCACTGGTGCTGCGGTCCTGCGAATGCTCAACCCGGGTGGGCTGCTGATCATCGCCGGGGGTGTCGCCCTCCTGCTGAGCCGACGCCGGAGTGTTCGTCCCGGGCCCAACATCTGACGCCGCGGACGCACGTCGTAGTCAGGCGCGGGTCTTTGTCCAGTCGAGCAGGCCGGACACGTCTCGAGTGTTGATGATCCGCTCGATCGGCACATCACCCGCCGCCGCGATCTCGCATCCATGGGGCAGCCATTCCAACTGACCGGTGGCATGTGCGTCGCTGTCGATCGAGAACCAGCACCCATGCTCGAGCGCGATCGCCAGCAGCTCGGGCGGCGGGTCGAGCCGCTCGACACGGCTGTTGATTTCCACCGCCGTGCCGAAGGCCGCGCACGCGGCGAACACGTAATCGGGATCGAAGCTCGACGGCGGCCGCTTGTCGACCAACCGGCCGGTGCAGTGCCCGAGGATGTCGACGTGCGGAGACGCCACGGCGCGCACCATCCGCTCGGTCATTTGCGTGCTCTCCATCTTCAACTTCGAATGGACGCTGGCAACCACGACGTCGAGGCGGGCAAGGAGATCGTCGTCGAGGTCGAGCGTGCCGTCGTCGAGGATGTCGACCTCCATACCCGTCAAAATGCGGAAGGGCGCGAGGCGTTCATTGAGCTCGGCGACGTCGTGGAGCTGGGATTCCAGCCGCTCGCGATTCAGGCCGTGCGCCACTGTGAGTCGGGGCGAGTGATCGGTGAGGACGATGTAGTCGTGGCCGAGCGACACCGCCGTCGATGCCATCGCCTCGATCGTGGCGCCGCCGTCGCTCCACCGGCTGTGCATGTGGCAATCGCCACGCAGGGCATCGAGATAGGGGCGAGCGTCGTCCGACACCACGACTGCCGTCTCCGCTTCGAGCTTGCTCAGATACGCCGGCACGCTGCCGTCGACCTCGGACTCGAACGCCTCACGGATCAACCGTGCCGACGCATCGCCAATCCGAGGGAGATCCTTCAACGTCCCGTCGGCGTCTCGACGGCGGAGCTCGTCGTCGGGCGTGGCACGCACCGTCTCGAGCGCCGACACGAACGCCTTCGTCTTGAAGCCGTCGGCGTGCACGCGATCGAGGCAGTGCACCACACGCTCGAAGGCCGCCAACGGAGTCACGGTGCGATCCTATGTTCCGCCTCGACTGGCCCGAGCACGCCATACCGGTAGCCTCCACCCTTCGCTATGGAACGCTTCGGCCTGGTCGGTCTCCCCAACGCGGGCAAGAGCTCGCTGTACAACGCCCTCACCGGAGGCGGTGCGCTCGCTGCGCCGTACGCCTTCGCGACGAAGGATCCGAACATCGGCGTCGCCAAGGTGCCCGACGATCGACTCGATCGACTGTCGGCGATGTCGAAGAGCAAGGCGACGATCCACGCGTCGGTGCAGGTCGTCGACATCGGCGGACTCGTCGAAGGTGCGAGCAAGGGTGAAGGCCTCGGCAACAAGTTCCTCGCCAACATTCGCGAGGTCGACGCGATCGTGCTCGTGCTCCGTGCGTTCGAAGACGACGACGTCACGGGTCCGAGCGATCCGCTCGACCACCTGCGCGTCGTCGAGATCGAGCTCGCCCTCGCCGATCTCGAGACCGTCGAGAAGCGGATGCACCAGGCGCAGCGTCAGTCGAAGCTCGACAAGACCCTCGGCGACGAAGTCGAGGCGCTCGAAGCCGCGTACGCCGCACTGAGCGAGGGACTCCCCCTCTATCGCGCCGGCCTCAAGGCCGACCACCGCGAGATCCTCGCGCCGTACTTCCTGCTCACCAACCGGCGTGTGCTCGTGGTGGTGAACGTCGGCGAGGGCGACCTCGACCGCATCCCCGAGATCGAAGCCCGCGTCGCCGCCGAGTTCAACAACGCCGGCGACAACGTGGAGATCATCGGCATGTGCGTGCAGCTCGAAGCCGAGGCGGCGTCGATCGAGGACCCCGAGGAGCGCGCCGAGATGCTCGAAGGGTTCGGCCTCGGAGAGGGCGCGCTGTTCCGCATGGTGCGCAGCGCCTACCACCTGCTTGGCCTGCGGACGTATCTCACGACCGGGGAGAAGGAGAGCCGAGCGTGGACGTTCTACGCCGGCTCGAGCGCTCCTGAGTGCGCAGGTCGCATCCACACCGACTTCCAGCGTGGCTTCATCAAGGCCGAGGTGATCCACTGGGACGAACTGCTCGAGATCGGCTCGTGGAACAAAGCCAAGGACCTCGGCAAGATCCGCATCGAAGGCAAGGACTACCACCCCCTCGACGGCGACGTGATGGAGTTCCGCTTCAACGTGTAACTCGGTGTGCCAACCGGCGCTGCGCGCCGAACTCTGGTTGCAGAAAACACCGAATTTCGTTCGTTTCTGCAACCAGACTTGCTCCACCGTCTCGCCAGCAGTCAGAAGTACCGGAACGTCGCCGACAACGGTCGGGCCGCGTTCGTGGTCGACGACCTCGTATCGATCGAGCCCTGGCGCGTGCGTTGCTTGGAGATCCGCGCCGTCGCCGAGGCGATCGAAGTCGACGGGAGCCCGCTGCTGCGCCTGCATCCTCGACGCGTCATTACCTTCGGGCTCGACGAGGACCGCGAGGCGCACGAGCTCACGTTCCACAGCCGCGACATCACCGATTGACCTTCCTACGGCGTGTCTGTACATTTGTACAGGACGCGACTGGAGGGTCAGCATTGAACGTGCCATCACCGCGGTTACCGCGCATCGACCACCTCGACCTGCTGCGCGGCGTCGCGACCCTTGGCATCCTCCTCATGAACTCGGTGGACTTCGGCCTCGGCGTGCCGGCGTACTTCCGACTCGACGCCGGCGGCTGGACGTCGATCCCCGACAAGGTGGTCGGCGTCGCGGCGGAGGTGTTCGTCGACGAGAAGATGATGGGCCTCTTCTCGATGTTGTTCGGCGCGAGCATCGTGTTGTTCGTCGAGCGAGTGGGCGCGAGGCGGAAGCACCCCGTCTGGCTGGCACTGTGGCGCAACCTCCTGCTCCTCGGAATGGGCATCGCGCACAGCCTGATCTGGGACGGCGATGTGCTCACGCTGTACGCGCTGTGCGCACCGGTGGTGTTGGCACTCCGCAAACTGCCCGCCAGGGCTCTCTATGCGATCAGCGCAGCGCTGTTCACCGCAACAACGGTCCTCGCGGTCGTGACGCAAGCCTCCGTCAATCGTGACGGCACGGAGGCGCTGGGCTGGCTGTGGGTGTCGACGGATCTCGAGAGCGGTTCGGATGCAGTGGTCGGGTGGTTCCTCTTCGACGGCGTGGCGCGGGCGCTCGGCGCGATGCTCATCGGCGTGGCGCTCTACCGAAGCGGCGTGCTCACCGGGAAGCGGACAGTCGAGTTCTACCGACGCATGACCGCGATCGGATTCGCCATCGGGCTTCCGCTCGCCGTCGCGGGCGTGGTGTGGCAACTGGCGAGCGGGTTCGATCCCGAGGTGGCCCTCACGAGCGGAGCGCTCAACACGGCGGCGGTGATTCCGATCACCCTCGCCTATGTCGGCCTGATCCTGCGGTGGTCGCTGGCTCGTCCGACGGGCCGCGCCGCCGCACTGCAGACCCGCCTGCGCGCCGTCGGGCAGATGGCACTCACGAACTACCTGTCTCAGACGGTCCTCGGGGTGATCGCGTTCTCGGTCGTGCTCGACGGCGAGTCGTTGGGTCGCGCCGGGCTGCTGTTGTTCGTGGTGAGCGTGTGGGTTCTGCAGCTCGCCTGGTCGAAGCCGTGGCTGGCCCGCTTCACGAATGGTCCGGTCGAATGGGTGTGGCGCTGCGCGACGTACCTGCGCATCGAACCGCTGATCAAGCGGGCGAGGTCGTGATCTCGCTCGCTTTCACCGTCGCCCACACTTCGTCGCCGGGGCGCACGGCGATGGCGGCCAACGCGGCGGGCGTGATCTCGGCCACCAGGCGGAGCGGGCCGCCGAGCACCACCCTCACCCGTTCACCGCGCTGGTCGAGGTCGGTCACCGTGCATCGCCATGCGTTGCGAGGGCTGCCTTCGGGCGCGCTCCGGTAGATCGAGATCGACTGCGGTCGGATCACCGCGAGCGCGGGACCATCGGGTGTGTCGCCGACCGTCACCACCGCCGTGCCCTCATCGGTGTGCAACACGCTGCCGCGCAATGCGCCCGCGATCAGGTTGACGCCCACGAGTTCGGCGACGTAGCGCGACCGCGGCTGCGCGGTCACCTCGGCCAGCGTGCCCTGCTGCGACACGCGACCAGCTTCGAGCACGATCACCCGATCCGCGAGCGCGTAAGCATCGACCGGGTCATGGGTGACCACCAGCGTGCAGCCCCCGAACGAGTCGAGGTGCTTGCGCAGATCACGCCGCACATCGCCACGCGTGCCGGCATCGAGCGCAGCGAGCGGTTCATCGAGCAGCAGCATTCGCGGTTGTGTCACCAACGCCCGCGCGAGCGCCACACGTTGTGCCTGGCCACCGGACAACGCTCGCGGGCGATGGCGGGCGTGCTCACCGAGGCCAACTCGGTCGAGCCACTCGCCGGCCTGCCGCCTCGCCTCGGCCTTGCCGACGCCGCGGGCGCGGAGGCCGAACGCGACGTTCTCCAGTGCGGTGAGATGCGCGAACAGCAGGTAGTCCTGGAACACGACGCCGACCTTGCGACCCTCGGGGGCTACGAAGGTTCCGGCGGATGCGTCATCGAGTACATCACCATCGAGTTCGATCCGCCCGCGATCAATCGCGATGAGGCCAGCGAGGCACCGCAACACCGTGGACTTGCCCGCTCCGTTCGGACCGAGCAGCGCCACGACCTCGCCATCGGTGACGGCAAGTTCGACATCGAGTTCGAGCGTGCCGAGTTGCACACCGAGTGACGCGTCGAGGCCCATCAGGCAGCGCCACCGAGCGGCGCTCCGCCTGCGATGGGCGCGGTGCCGAGCCATCGGTCGCGGAGGCCCACCAGCACCACGAACGAGATCGTGATGAGGAGCAACGACAAGACCAACGCCTGCTGCGGGTCGGTGTCGAGCGCAAGGTACGTGATGATCGGCATCGTCTGCGTGGTGCCCGGATAGTTGCCGGCAAACGTGATCGTGGCGCCGAACTCGCCCAGTGCACGCGCCCAACACAGCACCACGCCGGCCACGAGCGCGGGCCGGATCGACGGCAACGTCACCCGCCGGAACACGTACCAGGGTGAGCCGCCGAGGGTGCGAGCCGCATCATCGAAGCGGGAGTCGAACTGACGCAACGCGGCCTCGACGGTGAGCACGAGGAACGGCATCGCGACGAATGTCTGGGCGACGATGACGCCCCACGTCGTGAACGGCAGCATGAACCCGAACCAGCTGTAGAGGTATTGACCCACCAAACCTCTCCGGCCGAGTGCAAAGAACAACGCAACACCACCGACCACCGGCGGGAGCAC
>JBMOFX010000135.1:0-7542 GCA_049318665.1 Ilumatobacteraceae bacterium
ACGGGGTCAGGTGAGGAGGGGGGCGACCTCGGTGGCGATGAGGTCGAGGTGGTCGAGATCGGCGAGGTCGAGCACCTGCAGGTAGACCCGCTCGGCGCCAGCGGCTTCCCAGCGGCGAATCGTGTCGGCGACCTCGTCGGGCGTGCCCGCGGCGCCGTTCTTACGGAGCTCGTCGGGCTCGCGCCCGATCGACGCGGCGCGTCGGGCCACCTCGGCCTCATCGGCGCCGCAGCACACCACGAGTGCACCCGAGTACACCATCGGTCGGGTGCGCCCGATCGCATCGGCTGCCGCGCGCACGCGGTCGCGCTGTGCGATGAAGAACTCGATCGGCACGAACGGGGTGTTGAACTCCGCGGCGTAACGGGCGGCGAGCGCCGGCGTCTTGGTCTTGCCGCCGCCACCGATCACGATCGGCAGCGGGTCTTGCACCGGCTTCGGAAGGCCCGGTGAGTCGATGACGCTATGCGCGGGGCCGGTGTAGCTGAACGTCTCGCCGATCGGGGTGGTCCACAGCCCCTCGACAATGGCGAGTTGGTCGGTGAGCGACTCGAAGCGCTTGCCCGTCGACGGGAAGTCGAACGCGTACGCCGCATGCTCGGCTTCGTACCAACCGGCGCCGAGGCCGAGCTCGACTCGCCCACCGCTCATCTGGTCGACCTGGGCGACACTGATCGCGAGCAGCCCGGGGCTGCGGAACGTCACCGGTGACACGAGCGTGCCGAGCCGGATGGTGGTGGTCTCGCGAGCGATGCCGGCGAGGGTGAGCCACGCATCGGTGGGGCCGGGCAGTCCACTCACGTTGCCCATCTTCAGGTAGTGGTCGCTGCGGAAGAACGCCCCGAACCCGAGGGCCTCGGCGCGTTGGGCCACGGCGAGCAGGGTGTCGTAGGACGCGCCCTGCTGGGGCTCGGTGAAGATGCGGAGATCGCGGAGCAGCATGAGGCGAACGCTACCCCGCAGCCGGCGTCACAGAACTTGAGTCATAGTCACTCAAGTTTTCTGCCAGAGGAGTTGCCGCTCGGCGGAGTCGCCCCCTAACCTTGCGCCAGGTTCACTCAGCATCGTCCCCCCACGATCCCACTAGTAATTGGAGCAGCATCATGGCCAAGGCAGTCGGTATCGACCTCGGTACCACCAACTCCGTCGTCGCCGTCCTCGAAGCAGGCGACCCCGTCGTCATCCCCAACTCCGAAGGCGCCCGCACGACGCCGTCGGTCGTGGCGTTCTCCAAGGCCGGCGAGGTGCTCGTCGGTGAGGTGGCAAAGCGGCAGGCGATCACCAACCCTGATCGCACGTTCCGCAGCATCAAGTCGAAGATGGGCCAGTCGTGGAAGAGCGACGACATCGACGGCAAGCACTACACCCCGCAGGAGATCAGCGCCCGCACGCTCATGAAGTTGAAGCGCGACGCAGAGGCCTATCTCGGCGACACCGTCACACAGGCGGTCATCACCGTCCCTGCGTACTTCGACGATGCGCAGCGCACCGCCACGAAGGAAGCAGGCCAGATCGCAGGCCTCGAAGTGCTCCGCATCATCAACGAGCCCACCGCCGCGGCGCTCGCGTACGGCCTCGACAAGGGTGCCGACGACGAGACCGTCCTCGTGTTCGACCTCGGTGGCGGCACGTTCGACGTGTCGGTGCTCGAGATCGGCGACGGTGTGTTCGAAGTGAAGAGCACCCACGGCGACACCCACCTCGGTGGAGACGACTGGGACCAGCGCGTCATCGACTGGCTCGTCAAGCAGTTCAAGTCGGCACATGGTGTCGATCTCGGTGCCGACCGGATGGCTGCGCAGCGCCTGAAGGAAGCCGCCGAGAAGGCCAAGATCGAGCTGAGCCAGGTGCAGCAGACCCAGATCAACCTGCCGTTCATCACGGCCACCCCCGAGGGCCCGCTCCACCTCGACGAGACGCTCACCCGCTCGAAGTTCCAGGAGCTCACCGCCGACCTCCTCGAGCGCTGCCGCCTCCCGTTCGAGCAGGCGATCAAGGACGCCGGCCTCAGCAAGGGTCAGATCGATCACGTGTTGCTCGTCGGCGGCTCCACCCGCATGCCCGCTGTGCAAGACCTGGTCTCCAGCTTCACCGGCAAGGAGCCGAACAAGACCGTCAACCCGGACGAGGTGGTCGCGATCGGCGCCGCCATCCAGGCCGGCGTGCTTCGTGGCGACGTGAAGGACATCCTGCTCCTCGACGTCACCCCGCTGAGCCTCGGCATCGAGACCAAGGGCGGCGTGATGACCAAGTTGATCGAGCGCAACACGACGATCCCCACCAAGCGCACCGAGGTGTTCACCACGGCCGAAGACATGCAGCCGAGCGTGGAGATCCACGTGCTGCAAGGCGAGCGCGAGATGGCCTCGTACAACAAGACGCTCGGCAAGTTCCAGCTCGTCGACCTGCCGCCTGCGCCGCGTGGCGTGCCGCAGATCGAGGTCACGTTCGACATCGATGCGAACGGCATCGTCCACGTGGCTGCGAAGGACCGCGCGACGAGCAAGGAGCAGTCGATGACCATCACCGGCCAGAGCACGCTCGACAAGCGCGACATCGAGCAGATGGTGCGCGACGCCGAGGCGCACGCCGAGGAAGACCGCCAGCGCCGCGACGAGGCCGAGCTCCGCAACAACGCCGACTCGCTCGTCTACCAAACGGAGAAGGTGCTCCGCGACCAGGGCGAGAAGGTGTCGGCCGACGATCGGGCGGCGGTCGAGAACCCGCTCGCCGAGCTGAAGACGGCGTTGGCCGGCAACGATCTCGCGGCCATCCGGGCGGCGCACGAGCGTCTCACCGGGGCCACCCAGGCCTTCAGTCAGCGCCTTTACGAGGCCGCCTCGCGCGACGACGCGGCAGCTGCCGGATCGTCGGCCAGCGGTCAGAGCAACTCGGGCAACTCGGGCGCCTCGGCCGACGACGACATCGTCGATGCTGAGATCGTCGACGAGGCGTGATCGTCGATGTCCGACGACGTCTCCACCCACGGCGCCGCCGACGCGGCTGACCGCCTCGCGCAGGATCAGGCAGCGGTCGACGAAGCAGCAGCATCTGTCGAGCACGACGTCGGCGCGCTGCTCGAGGAGCGCGATTCCTTCAAGGACATCGCGCTCCGACTGCAGGCCGACTTCGAGAACTACCGCAAGCGCGTTGCCACCCAGCAGGCCGACGAGGTCGACCGCGCGACGGGCAAGATCGCCGAAGCGCTCCTGCCCGTGCTCGACGCGTGCGAGGCCGCGTTCGGTCATGGTGTCACCGGCATCGAGTCGGTGTGGTCGTCGCTCATCGGGGTACTGCAGAAGCAGGGCCTCGAAGCGCTCGATCTGCTCGACCGACCGTTCGATCCGGCTGAAGCCGAGGCCGTGCTGCACGAGCCGGCCGACGGTGCTGCCGAGCCGGTCGTCGTCGAGGTACTGCGCACCGGCTACCGATGGAAGGGGCGGGTCTTGCGGCCTGCCATGGTCAAGGTGCGTGGCTGAGTGACGGCTCAGCGCGAGTGGTACGAGAAGGACTACTACCAGGTCCTCGGTGTCCCCCAGGGGGCGACCGCCAAGGAGATCACCAAGGCGTACCGCAAGCTCGCGCGCGAGTCACACCCCGATACGCACCCGGGCGACGACGCCTCCGAAGATCGCTTCAAGGAGGTCAGCGCCGCGTACGACGTGCTCGGTGACGACGCGAAGCGCAAGGAATACGACGAGGTGCGTCGCCTCGGACCAGCGGGTGGGTTCGGTTCGGGCCCAGGCGGTGGTGGCAACAGCTTCAACGTCGGCGCCGACGGACTCGGCGACATCCTCGGCCAGATGTTCGGCCGTGGACGACGCGGTGGCGGCGCGTCCGCTGGTGCCGGGCCGCGCCGGGGGGCCGATGTTGAAGCCACGCTCACGCTCGACTTCGCCGATGCCGTCCACGGACTCACCACCACCCTCTACCTCACCACCGACGCGCAGTGCAGCACGTGCACCGGCTCCGGCGCGAAGCCCGGCACGTCGCCGCGGGTGTGCTCTCGGTGCGGCGGCCGCGGTGTCATCGACGACAACCAGGGCCTGTTCTCGTTGTCGTCCACCTGTCCGAACTGCGCCGGCCGCGGGGTGCTCATCGACGACCCGTGCACGACGTGTTACGGCACCGGGGTCGAGAAGCGTCAGCGCGAAGTGCAGGCTCGCATCCCGGCTGGCGTCGACGACGGTCAGCGCATCCGGCTGAAGGGCCGCGGCGCCCCGGGCCGCAACGGCGGGCCGTCCGGCGACCTGTTCGTCACGTGTCAGGTCACCCCGCACCAGCGGTTCGGTCGAGCCGGTCACGACCTCACGGTGCGTGTGCCCATCACGTTCCCCGAAGCAGCACTCGGTGCCGACATCGACGTCCCCACGCTCGAAGGTCCGCTCGTGAAGCTGCGGCTGCGTGCCGGCACGCAGAGCGGCTCGCGCCATCGGGTGCGCGGCAAGGGCGTCATCACCCCCAAGCACGAAGGTGACCTCATCGTCACGGTCGACGTCGTGGTGCCTGCCACGCTCACCGACGAGCAACGCGCCGCGATCGAGGCCTTGGTCGCGGCGACTACGGTGTCGCCGAGGTCGACGTTCGTGTCCGGAGAGAGGATCTGACGATGCGCTCACACACCCACGCCGTCTATGTCATCTCGGTGGCGGCTGAGCTCGCCGGGATGCACCCGCAGACCTTGCGGATCTACGAACGACGGGGTCTCGTGCAACCTGCCCGAACCCAAGGTGGCAACCGTCGGTACAGCGATCACGACATCGAATTGCTCCGCCGGATTCAGGATCTCGCCGCCGACGGGATGAACCTCGAGGGCATTCGCCGGGTGATGGAACTCGAGCACGAGGTCGAACGTTTGCGTGCTGAGAACGATGAGCTGCGACACCGGGCGGCGCTGGCCGAGTCGGAGGCGGCAGCCCGTTCGCCGCGCCACGATCTCGTGCCACTCCGCCAGACCGTGGCGGTGTTCGGCGGGTCACGTCTCGGTGACCGTCGCTGACGTTTCGACTCACAAGAAACAGTGAAGAATGCCGCCCTCGGAGGTCGGCGGTCGAGGGTCAAACGTACAGTCAGCGACATGAGTGGGTCGGCGGTGGACGGGTCGGGCGACGAGTCGCTCCTCGGGCTCGGCTTCGAGATCGTTCGACGTGGCTACGACCCCGAGCGGGTGCGAGCATTCGTCGTCGAGACCGATGCCGAACTGCGTCGCCTGGCCGGGTTGAATCGCGATCTCGTCGGACGCATCGGCCAACTCGAGAGCGAACTCGGCGTTGCGTCGCGGGCGCTCGACGAGGCGCGACGTGCAGCCATGGCCACCTCGGTCGCCGTCGCCAGCACGCCGCTGGCGCAGCCGTCGACGGGTGCGGCACCGACTCACGGTGAGTGGAACGCCGCTGCGGCCGACATGGTGCGCGGCGCTCGCGCAGAGGCCGAGACGATTCTGGCTGCGGCGCGCAGTCAAGCGATGGTCACCCTGGAACGCGCCGACGCCGAAGCTCAGGTGGTGCGCGCCCGGGCAGCCGACGACGCACGGGCGTTGCGTTCGGGTGTCGAGGATCAGGTGGTGCACGAGCGGCTCGCTGAGGTGCAACGCCAACGCGATGCCATCGCGGCAAGCCTGATGAGTTTGCAGGCAGCGCTTGCGTCGGCGGTCTCGTCGATGCAGCCGAGCGTGATGCCGCCGCCCACGCGCACCTTGCGGGCGTGACTGCAAAGTTGATACGACTCGTAGCAACCTTCTTGACAGAGGGCTAGGCTCGGCGCATGGCGATCGATCCGAAGAAGTGGACCATCAAGACGCAGGAAGCGGTCGCAGCGGCGATCGATCAGGCCCGCTCGCTGTCCAACCCCGAGCTCACCCCCGACCACGTGATGGCGGCGCTCGCACGACAGGACGACACCCTCACACCGACGGTGCTCGCAAAGCTCGGCCTCGCCCCGCTGATGGTTCGCAACAAGGCCGACGAAGCAGTCGCCAAACTCCCCAAGGCCTACGGCGGCGACGAGCCCCGCATGAACCGCGAGCTCACCAACGTGTTCGAGAACGCGGAGAAGTACCGCAAGGATCTGAAGGACGACTACCTCTCGGTCGAGCACCTCTTGCTCGCGATGAATGCTCGGCTCGGCATCGGGAGCGAGGAGTTGCTGCAGGCGCTGAAGGAGGCTCGCGGCAGTCACCGGGTGAACAGCCAGAACCCGGAGGAGCAGTTTGCCGCCCTCGAGAAGTACGGGCAAGACCTCACGGCACGAGCGCTCGAGGGCAAGATCGATCCGGTCATCGGCCGAAACGACGAGATCCGCCGTGTCATCCAAGTGCTCAGCCGACGCACCAAGAACAACCCCGTGCTCATCGGCGAACCCGGTGTCGGCAAGACCGCCATCGTCGAGGGTCTCGCCCGACGCATCGCTGACGGCGACGTGCCGGAGGGGCTCAAGGGCAAGCGGCTGATCTCGCTCGACATCGGCTCGATGCTCGCCGGCGCGAAGTATCGCGGTGAGTTCGAAGAACGCCTGAAGGCGGTCCTCAAGGAGATCACCGACGCGGCGGGTGAGGTGATCACCTTCGTCGACGAGATCCACACGATCGTCGGCGCGGGTGGCGCAGAGGGGGCGATGGACGCCGGCAACATGATCAAGCCGATGCTCGCCCGCGGCGAACTGCGGATGATCGGTGCCACCACGCTCGACGAGTACCGCAAGTACGTCGAGAAGGATCCGGCGCTCGAGCGTCGCTTCCAGCAGGTGTACGTCGGTGAGCCGTCGGTCGAAGACACCATTGCGATCCTGCGTGGCTTGAAGGAGCGCTACGAGGTCCACCACGGTGTCCGCATCCAAGACTCGGCGCTCGTGAGTGCGGCGGTGCTCTCGAACCGTTACCTCACCAGTCGGTTCCTCCCCGACAAGGCGATCGACTTGATGGACGAAGCGGCGAGCAAGCTGCGCATCGAGATCGACTCGCTCCCCACCGAGATCGACGTGGTCGAGCGTCGCATCCTGCAACTCGAGATCGAGCAGGTCGCGCTGGCGAAGGAGACCGACGTCGCGTCGAAGGAACGACTCGACGACATCGAGGCCGAGCTCGCCGATCTCACGTCGCAGTCGAGCGAGATGCGCGGCCACTGGGAGAGCGAGAAAGAGGCGATCGCCGCCATCCGGATCCTGAAGGAAGAGCTCGAGCAGTTGCGCACGGTGGTCGAGCGCGAGACCGATCTCAACCTTGCCGCGGAGATCCGGTACGGCCGCATCCCCGAGCTCGAGCGGCGCATCGAGTCGGCGACCGAGCACCTCGACACCTTGCAGCGCGGGAACCGGATGCTGAAGGAGGAGGTCGACGCCGAAGACATCGCCGACGTGGTGAGCAATTGGACCGGTGTGCCGGTCACCCGCCTGATGGAAGGCGAGATGGCCAAGCTCGTGCACCTCGAGTCGCTCCTCCACGAGCGCGTCATCGGACAGGACGAGGCCGTCATCGCGGTGTCCAATGCGATTCGTCGCAGCCGGGCCGGCCTGTCCGACCCCAACCGTCCGATCGGTTCGTTCATG
>JBMOFX010000136.1:0-7509 GCA_049318665.1 Ilumatobacteraceae bacterium
GTGGCTGTCGCCTCGGTGGCTGTCGCCTCGGTGGCCGGGGCCTCAGTGGGGATGGCTTCAGTCGGGGTGTCGTGCGCTGCGTCCGGCTTCGGCGTCGCATCAGGCTTCGTGTCGGGCTTCGTGTCGGGCTTCTTGGTGGCTGCCTTTTTCTCCGGAGCGATGACCATCGTCATGTTCCTGCCTTCGAGCCGGGCGTAGGTCTCGACCTTTGCCATCGGACCGAGTTGCTCGATGACGGCGTCGAGGATCTTGGAGCCGAGCTCAGGATGGGCCATCTCTCGCCCACGGAACTGCAGCGTGACCTTCACCTTGTGCCCATCAGCGAGGAAGTCGTGCATGTGACGAACCTTGGTGTCGAAGTCGCCCTTGCCGATCTTCGGCCGGAACTTCACTTCCTTGATCGACACCTGGATCGTCTTCTTGCGCGATTCCTTCGCCTTCTGGCTCTCCTCGTAGCGGAACTTGCCGTAGTCCATGATCCGGCACACGGGCGGGTTGGCCATCGGCGCGACCTCGACCAAGTCGAGATCGAGCGAACGAGCCAGCGACAAGGCCTCGGGGAGGACCTTGATGCCCAGTTGTGCTCCGTCCGCACCGATGAGGCGTACCTCACGGGCTCGGATGCGGTCGTTGTACCGGTGCTCTGGTTGCTGCGGCGGTGCTATGGCTGATCACTCCTGTGCAATGGGCTGTCCTCTCATCGATCTGGGCAGTCGGGTCGGTATCGACGCGAAGTCCAGAGAGAGAAGCGCGAACCCGGGGTGGGGCGACCGTGTCGCTCCTCCCCTTGCTCGAGCGATTCGCTCGTGACCCGGACGCACGAAATGTTGCCCCGGAGGGCAACGGTGGCCGGGTGGGGGCCAGGCCCCACTTCGCCTCAGTTGTGGCCGATAGGGTACCAACCGTGGCTGACGAAACCTCTGCCCAGGCGCTCGACGAGTTGCAGGAAGCCCGTCGGCGCCTCGCCGAGGTGCCGGTGGATGTCGTCGTCACCAATCACGTGATGGGCCTGTACGAGTTGGCGGCCATTCACCTCGGTGCCGAACCGCCCGACCTCCCGAGCGCAGCACTGGCCATCGACGCGGTGGCGTGTCTCGTCGAAGGGTTAGGGAGTCGGCTCGGCGATGACGCTGCCACGTTGCTCGATGCCTTGCAGAACATCCGGTACGCGTTCGTGCAGATCAAGAGCGCGCAGGGCTGAATCGTCCGAACGCGGCGCGGCGAACCCGCCCGTCAGACACGGTCACTCCCTCCAGCCGCAACAGCTCGGCCTGCTCGTCTTCAAGTCCCGGTACGAGTCGGCCAGCGGCGTTGACGACACGCCACCACGGCAGGTCATCGTGAAGCGACAGGAGCCGACCGACGAGCCGCGCCTGACCGCGATGCCCAGCATCCGCGGCAATCTCGCCGTAGGTGACCACCTCACCCTCACGGAGCGACCGCACCACGGCAAGGATCTGGTGGTCGCGAGGCGGGATCGTCGGCACGTTCAGCCGAGCCGGATCGCCGTCGCTTCGATACGGCCGAGCTTCGGCAAGCTGTCGAATTCGACGTGGGCGCCGACGTCGATCGTGCGAGAGCCATCGGCGATCGCGATGCAGTGGAAGGGCACGCGAACACCGTGCTCGTCGATGATCTCACCGAGCCCGACGTGTTCGTCGAACGAAGAGACAGCTCCGCGTCGGCTCACGGGATGATCTTCGAGATCGGTAACTCGAGAATGCCGGTCGCGCCGGCGTCCTTCAACGCCGGGATGAGCCGATTGATCTGGTTCTTGGCAACCACGGTTTCGACGGCGAAGCCTCCGTTGTCGGCGAGCTCACTCACCGTCGGAGCCTTCATCGACGGGACCAACAGCAGCACATCGGCGAGTTGCTCCCGGCTGACGTTGAGCTTGAGCAGCACCTTGCCGCGCGCGTCGAGCGTGCCGTTGAGCAGCGTCATCAGCTGGCTCATGGCGTGGCGCTTCTCCGGGTCGGCCGCGCTCGCCCGATTCGCGACGACCTCGGTGTAGCTCTGCAGGATCTCGTCGATGATCCGCAACCCGGCCGCGCGCAACGCCCGACCGGTCTCGGTGATGTCGACGATGCAGTCGGCGATGTCAGGGATCTTCGCCTCGCTGGCACCGTACGACAGCCGGATATCGGCGTCGATGCCCTTCGACGCGAAGAACCGCTTGGTGAGCTCGGGATACTCGGTGCTCACACGCAGCCCTTGCGGAAGGTCTTCCACGCGCTGTGCGGGCGAGTCACCAGCGACGGCCACCACCACACGGATCGGCAACGACGTTGCCTTCGAGTATCGGAGCTCGCCCAAGCTCTCGATGTCACTCGATGTCTCCTCCACCCAATCGCGACCGGTGATGCCGATGTCGAACAAACCCTCGGCTACGTAGCTCGGGATCTCCTGCGGGCGGAGGATGCGGACCTCGGCAATGCGCGGGTCGTCGATGGAGGCCTTGTAATCGACGGCAGACGAACGAACGACCGGCAGATCGGCCGCGTCGAACAGGTCGAGTGTTGCTCGTTCGAGCGAACCCTTCGGGAGCACCAAGCGCAGCACGGCGCCGAGGGTATCGGCCTGCGAGGATCAGTGCGTCGTGGGTTCGGCGTTGAGGAGCCGCACAGCGTGCGGCAGGACGTCGAGGATCGCACCGAGCTGCTCGACACACCCCTTCGGCGACCCGGGGGTATTGCAGATGATGCTGCCGCCGCTGATGCCTGCGATCCCGCGCGAGAGACGCCCCAGCGGGCTGATCAACCGCATCGCCTCGGCGAGACCCGGCGCCTCACGATCGATGACGAGTCGTGTCCCCTCGGGCGTCTGGTCGCGAGGGGCGAAACCCGTCCCACCGGTCGACACGACGACGCCGCGAAACCCCTCGACCATCTCGCGCAGAACGGTTGCAACAGCCGTTGCCCCATCCTCCGTGACGCGGTGCTCGACCACCTCGAAGCCCGCCTCGGTGAGCTGTGCGACGAGTGCCCGACCGCTCGCGTCGTCGCGAGTGCCGTAGGCAACGCCGTCGCTGACGGTGAGGACCTTTGCCTGCAGGGCGGCGTCGCTCATGACGGCCGACGGTACCGGATGAGGACCATCCCATCGGTGTCGTCATCGTGCGGAAGAACCCGCCACCCGTTGGCGTATCGCCGCCAGCGTCCGATGCGCGGGGCTCGATCGTCGACGTCGAAGCCAGCCGGTACCGGGTGATCGATCGATTCCTCGGCGGTGAGGGTGCACACGCTGTACACCAGACAACCGCCCGGCGCGACGAGCGCAGCCGACGTCGAAAGCAGACGTCGTTGGAGCGCAGCGAGCTCGGTGACATCCGAGGACTGAATGCGCCATCGGGCGTCGGGTCGGCGCCGAAGCGCGCCGAGCCCGCTGCACGGTGCGTCGAGCAACACCCGGTCGAACGAGCCGGGAGCGAACGGAGGTGCCTCGCCATCGGCGCAGACCGCAACGGCGTCGACACCGACGCGTGCGATGTTGCCTCGCGCGAGTCCCGCACGCGACAGCGACACGTCGTTGGCCACCACGAACACGCCGCCGTCGGCGATGGCCGTGGCCTTGCCGCCAGGGGCGGCGCACACATCGAGGATCTGCTCGCCGGGCTGGGCCTCCACTGCCGCGGCCACCCACTGCGACGCGAGGTCTTGGGTGTAGCCGTCATCGCGGACCGACACGGGAGGGGGCGCGTTCATGCGGCGCAGCGCTGCGTCGGCGTCGTCACCGAGCTCCGCGGCGATCCGATCGACGATCCACTGCGGATAGCTCAGCTCGGTCGCGGTGTCGGGCCAGATCATCGGTGTGCGCGACACGTTGCGGAGAATCGCGTTGACGAATCCGCGTGCGCGTTTCGGCGCCAGTTCGACCGTCTCACCGACTGCCGCGTGCGGCGCGACGTCGGCGAACTGCAATTGATACGCGCCCAGGCGCAGCAGAGTGCGGATCGATGGCTCAGGCTCGGTGAGCACGAATCGGTCGACCAAGGCATCACACGCCCGCCGCATCCGGGTGGTGCCATAGACCAGCTCGGTGACGAACGAACGATCGCGCTGGTCGAGCCCCGACGACGACAGCGCCGCGGGCACGACGAGGTTCGCGTACGCACCCTCGTGATCGATACGTTGCAGGCAGCGCAGTGCGACCGCTCGAGACGACGTGATGGTGTTCACCCGCCGAGCCGTTCGCCGTTGGCAGGGCGTGCCCCGTTGGCGAAGTCATGCCACGCCATCGGGGCCTTGCCCTCGGGCTGGACGACGAGCAGTCGAAGGCCGCCGGCCACGCCATCGCCTGCGCCCGCACCTGCGCCCACCGTGATTTCGTCACCGGTTGCCACAGCGTCGACCACCTCTGCCCGGACCACCTTGAACCGCTTGCCACGGAACGTCGTCCATGCGCCGCCCAGGCGGATGACTCGATCGCGGTCGGTCGCGGAAGCGCTCCAATCGAGCCGCAGGTCGGCGGGTGTGATCTTGGCTGCGTAGGTCGGCTCACCATCCTGCGGTACGGGCTGACCGAGCCCGGCACGCAAGTGGGATACCAGCAGAGAGGTGCCCACGGCGACCAGGTCCGTCCGCAAGGACTCGCCCGTCGCGTTGTCGGCGATCGGCACCTCGACTCGTGCGTGGATGGGGCCGGTGTCGAGACCCTCGTCGAGCTGCATCAGGCATACCCCGGTGACCGAGTCGCCCGCAAGCAGCGCCCGCTCCACGGGCGCCGCGCCCCGCCAGCGCGGCAGCAACGAGAAGTGGAGGTTCACCATCGGGAGCGCAGCAAGTGCGTGTGGTCGGACGAGTTGACCGAAGGCGACAACGACACCGAGCTCGGCGCCGACGTCGAGCACGTCGTCGACCCGATGTACGACGGACAGGCCGAGTCGCTCGGCTGCGGCCTTCACCGGACTGGGCGTCATCTCGCTTCCCCGGCCCCGGCGAGCGTCGGCGCGAGTGACGACGGCGCATACGTCGAATCCGGCCGCGACGAGGGCCTCGAGCGGTGGCACCGCCATGGCTGGCGTGCCCAGGTAGACGAGCCGCTGTGGCGCGACGGTCACTTCAGGCGCAGGCGCCGACGCGGGGCGGGTGTCGCACCCTCGGCGACGATTCGGCTGTACTCGGCGAGGGCCTCTTTGCGCTGCTCCGGTGCCATGCGGTCGAACATCAACACACCGTTCAGGTGGTCGAGCTCGTGCTGGAACAGGCGACCTTCCAACTCGTTCGCCTCGATCTCGATCGTGTTCCCATCGAGGTCGAGGCCGCGCATGAGCACGTCGTTGGGACGGAGCATCTCGACGTACAGGCCGGGGATGCTGAGACAACCTTCGTCGTACACCCACTCGCCGCTCGATTCCACGATCTCCGGGTTGATGATGACCAGCGGCTCGTCGTCCATGTCCCACACGAAGATCTGCTTCTGGACACCGATCTGTGGAGCCGCGAGGCCAATGCCCGAGTCACTGGCGTACAACGTGTCGAACATCGCATCGACGAGTCGAGCCACCTTGCCATCGATGTCAGTGACCGCAGCTGCCTTGGTCTTGAGCACGGGATCGCCGAAGGTGCGAATCGAGTACGCCATGCGTGCAAGGCTAGCCACGCCATGCCGCAGTACTTCGACGACGATCCCGCTGTCGCGTCCGATCCTGTGGTGGTGCAGTGGTCACTGCCAGATGGGCCACTCACGATCACGACCGATCGCGGTGTGTTCGGCTACGGACTGGTCGACACGGGCACGAAACTCCTCCTGCTCACCGCGCCGCCACCACCTCCTCGCGGTGACCTGCTCGATCTCGGGTGCGGTGCCGGCCCCATCGCGATCACGATGGCCCGCCGCTCCCCCGCGTCGACCGTGTGGGCCATCGATGTGAACCGCCGGGCCCGCGACCTCTGCGCGGCCAACGCCGAACGCAACGGAGTGGAGAATGTTCGCACGTGCACGCCGGATGAGGTGCCCGAGTCGATCCGCTTCGCCGCCATCTGGAGCAATCCGCCGATTCGAATCGGCAAAGACGCGCTCCACGGGCTGCTCATCCGCTGGCTCGGCCGCCTCAGTGACGATGCGGCCGCACACCTGGTGGTGCAGAAGCATCTCGGCGCCGACTCGTTGCTGCGCTGGCTGGTCGAGCAGGGCCACCCGACCGAACGGATTGCCACGGGGGCCGGCTTCCGGGTGCTCCGAACCACCTGACCGGCATCACCGCCGGGCTGGGTCGACCTCGATGCGCAGCCGAGATCCCTTCGGCCGTGGCGTTGCGGCCAGTCTCGGACCCAGTTCGTCCCACGATCCGGCGCGCAGCAGGTAGCCGTCACCGTCCGCCGCGGCCGCAAGGCCGGTGGCCGCTACGAATGCACCGGATCCCTCACCGCTCACGCGGGCGAGCGCGGCAAACGGTGGCAGTCCCAGCATTCGTCGTCGGCCTGCTTCGACCTTCGCGAGACGACCGGGATCGGCAAGCACCGCGGCCTGCAACACGTCGTGCTCGGGCGAGAACGTCTGCACGAGCACTCGACCACCCGCGGTCCGCGGGCCGACCAGCCGAGCCGCCCGAACGAGGAGCGCCATCGCGTGTTCCGCCGCCCGGTAGCGAGGTGCGAGCAGTTCGGCATCGATGTCCAAGAACGCAACGTCGTCGGCCAAGCGAACACGATGCAGCACTGCTTCGGTACCCACGTAGACACCGGCGTCGGGTACGTCGCCGGTCTCTCCCGTGACGGCAACGACCGGGCGGTTGGCTGCCGCCTCCAGTTCCTCGCGCAGCCGGGCCACACCCGGGCGAACGTTCGCGAGGGCCGACGATCCACACCGCTGGCACACCGGTGGTCGATCCGTCCCACAGCGGCGACAGTGCAGGCTCCCCTCGTCGACCTGTTGTACCGCTGCCGCGCACTGCTCGCACTCGACGAGCGCGCGACAGGAACGACAGGCAAGCAATCGCGCTCGGCCAGGCGTGTTGTGCACGCACACAACCCGTCGGTCGTGGTCGCGCAACAGCGCGATGAGCGGCGACGTGAGCAGCGACCGCTTCCAGGGCTCCTCATCGGTTCGGTCGACGATCTGCACGATCGGCCAGCCGTCGCGTTCAACGGCGTGACTCGGTCGAACCCAGCGGGATCCGGACCACGCGAGCGCCGTCACTGTCGGGCACGGCGACACCAGGAGACACGGCACGCCACGTCGCCGCGCCCGTTCGATCGCCACGTCACGCGCGTGCCAAGTCGGTGTCCGCTCTTCTTGCAGGGCGTCGTCGTGCTCGTCGAGCACGACGATCGCAGCGGCCTCGTCCGCGGGTGCCCACACTGCGGAGCGTCCGCCGAGCACCACGTCACAGCCAGCCGCTGCGAGTGCCCAGTCGTCGGGCAGCATCGCCACCGTGAGGCCCTCACGTCGAAGACGACCGGCGAGCACCGGACGCTCCGCAGCGTTCGGCTGCACGACGATCACCGTGCCACGCTCGGCAGCGGCGAGCAGCACGGGCGTCACATCATCGGTCGGTGAGACACGAGC
>JBMOFX010000137.1:0-7498 GCA_049318665.1 Ilumatobacteraceae bacterium
GGAGCGCATCCATTGCGATCTCGACGTTGCGTTCGAGGCTCCACGCATCGGTGGCCGCGATCTTGTCCTCGAGCTCGGCCTGCAGCGCGCCGACCTTCTCGTAGTCGGCATCGGGGTCGGCCCACATGCCCATGACCTCGTTGTACCGGTCGATCAGGCCCTGCACGGCGGCGACGCCGTCCATCACGTTGCCCTTCACGTCCTTGGTCGGATCGAGCTGCGGCTCCTGCGCCAGGTAGCCGACGGTGAAGCCGGGGGTGAGGCGGGCCTCGCCGCTGTAGCCGTCGTCGAGCCCGGCCATGATCTTCAGCAGCGAGCTCTTGCCGGCGCCGTTGCTGCCGAGGACGCCGATCTTCGCCCCCGGGTAGAAGGAGAGCGAGATGTTCTCCAGCACCGTGCGATCGGGCGGGTAGAAGCGAGCGAGCTTGTAGCAGGTGTAGATGAATTCGTGCGCCATGACGAGACGGGAGGCTAACCGGTCGCACCGCAGCGCACATTTCCACCTTTCACCGGCGGGTGGTGCTACCTTCGCTCCGGAACGTTTTTCACAAGGAGGGGGTACGGAAAGTGCTCGCAGATCTATTCACCCGGGACGGGCTGGCATTCGGTTTCCGTTGGTTGCACATCTTGGTCGGCATCATGTGGATCGGCCTCCTGTACTACTTCAACTTCGTGCAGGTGCCCGCCTTCGCTGCCTTCGGCGACGAGGCACGCGCCCGCAACATCGCCATCGACAAGGTCGCCCGCAAGGCGCTGTGGTGGTTCCGTTGGGCCGCCATCAGCACCTTCGTCACCGGCATCCTCATCACCGGCGCAACGGCGAACTACTACAAGGCCGTCATCAGCGACGCGAACGGTGAGCTGGTGAGCTGGGGCCGTATCTCCGGCAACATCGCCATCAGCACCGGCATGGTGCTCGGCACCATCATGATGCTCAACGTGTGGGGCGTCATCTGGCGCAACCAGAAGGTCGTGCTGGCCAACGCGGTCAACGTGCTCAACGGTGGCGACCCCGATCCGGCCGCGGCAGCAGCTGGACGCCGCGCCGTCA
The DNA here is from genome assembly GCA_049318665.1 of Ilumatobacteraceae bacterium. Classification (GTDB taxonomy): domain Bacteria; phylum Actinomycetota; class Acidimicrobiia; order Acidimicrobiales; family Ilumatobacteraceae; genus VFMC01. Next base: position 1,052 of record JBMOFX010000137.1, read on the forward strand.
TGGCGTCACGCCAGAATGCGATCTTCTCGGTGTCGATGCTGTTCTTCATGGTCTACAAGGGCCATTCGCTGAACAGCGGTGTCACCGTGAGCAGCGGGAGCATGATGGCCTTCTGGATCATCACCCTGCTGCTCATCGTCGTGCTCGAGCTCAATGCGCTCGGCTTCATGCCGTGGAAGACCGCGCCGAACAAGGGTCTCAACGTGCTGTACGACGGCAAGGGCGTCCGCAATCCGCTGATCGCTGCGTTTGGCCTGTGGGTGGTCTTCCTCGTCCTGTCGGAGATCTTCCTCAAGGCCGCCTGAGGTCCGACGGACCTCAGGTCACGGTGAGCGTGGCCTTCATGTTGCTGTGACCGGGGACGGTACAGATGAGGGTGTACGTACCCGGGGCAAGCTTCACCGTCTCCGTCTGGACCTTGCCGCGGGTGGGGATATCGAGGAACTGCGGGAGCCGCGTGCCGGTGGAGTCGACGATGTACAGGTTGTGCGGCATGCTCGACTCGTTGACCGCGGCGATGAGCACGTCGCCAGCCGTCGCGGTGTACTCCTCCTGATCCCACTTGAGTCCCTCGATCGCCCTCACGGTGACGTCGGCGTCGGCGGGAATCGTGTCGGCACTGGAACCGGAACCGCCGCCGCACGCCGAGAGGGCGAGAGCAGCAGCGAGCAGGACGGGGGCGAGGAAGCGGGACGTCATGGCCGGGATTCTATAAGCGCGGACTTGCGAAAAACATCGCACCTCGACCCAGGGTGTCGCAGATTGCGGTGCGGGACCGGGGGTACCATCGATGTCGATGACTGCGACTGATTTTGCGGGTGCCGAGTTCGGAGCGAACTCGTGGCTCGTCGACGAGATGTACGCCCGATACGTGAACGATCCGGGGACGGTGAGCGAGTCGTGGCAAGAGTTCTTCTCCGACTACCGCACCGGAGCATCTCCGATTCCGGCGGCGGTGCCGGCTGCTGCACCGTCACCGGTCGTAGCAACACCGGCCGCCCCGGCGGTGGCCGTCCCGCCGACAGCGTCGCCGGTGGTCGCCGACGAGATCGGCGAGCCGATCCGCGGCGCGGGCGTCGCCATCGCGAACAACATGGAACGCAGCCTCGGCGTCCCCACCGCGACGAGCTTCCGCAACGTGCCAGCCAAGCTGCTCGAGGTGAACCGCAAGGTCATCAACGGATACCTGAGCCGCAGCGGTCAGGGCAAGGTGAGCTTCACCCATCTCATCGGCTATGCGATCGTGCGAGCCATCGCCGACGCGGTGCCGAACATGAACAACACGTTCGCAGTCGGCGGTGACGGCAAGCCGCGCCTCGTCCGCAACGAGCACGTCAGCATGGGCCTGGCAGTCGACGTGTCGAAGGCCGACGGCTCGCGCACGCTCGTCGTGCCAGTGCTGCGCGATGCCGACGTGCTCGACTTCGCCGGATTCCTGAGTTCCTACGACGACCTCATTCGCAAGGTGAAGACCAACAAGCTCGCCGTGGCTGATTTCCAGGGCGCGTCGGTCACGCTCACCAACCCCGGCACCATCGGCACCGTTCAGAGCGTGCCGCGGCTCATGCCGGGCCAGGGCGTCATCGTCGGGGTGGGCAGCATCGACTACCCGGCCGAGTTCCAGGGCGCCGATGAGCATGCGCTCGGCTCGCTCGGCATCAGCAAGGTCGTCACGATCACGAGCACCTACGACCATCGCATCATCCAGGGCGCCGAGAGTGGCCTGTTCCTGAAGCGGGTCCACGAGTTGCTGCTCGGCGAGCACGGCTTCTACGAGTCGGTGTTCCACAGTCTCGGCGTGCCGTACGAAGCGGTGAAGTGGCGGTCCGACGTCAACCCGGTCAACCGGGAAGACGCCATGCTCCACAAGCAGATGCAGATCGCGACGCTGATCCGCGTTCACCGCGTGCGCGGCCACCTCATCGCCGACCTCGATCCGCTCCGCTGGCGTGAACCCGAGCTTCCGCCCGAGCTCGATCCCGCCACGTACGGCCTCACGATCTGGGATCTCGATCGCGAGTTCCTCACCGGTGGTATCGGTGGGCAAGACCGGATGACCCTCGGCGAACTCCTCGGGGTGCTGCGCGACGCGTACTGCCGCACCATCGGTGTCGAGTGCATGCACATCCAGAGCACCGAGGAGCAGCACTGGATCCAAGACCACCTCGAGGGCGTCCACTTCGAGTTCACGAAGGACGAGAAGCGCCGCATCCTCGAACGCCTCAACTCTGCCGAGGCGTTCGAGAAGTTCCTCGCCACCAAGTACGTCGGCACGAAGCGGTTCGGTCTCGAAGGCGCTGAGTCGGCGATTCCTGTCCTCGACGAGATCCTCTCCAACGCGGCCGACGGCGGCCTTGACGGCGCCGTGCTCGGCATGGCGCACCGCGGGCGACTCAACGTGCTCGCCAACATCGTCGGCAAGAGCTACGACCAGATCTTCAAGGAGTTCGAGGGATTCGTCGACCCGTCCACCGTGCAGGGTTCGGGCGACGTGAAGTACCACCTCGGCGCCACGGGAAAGTTCGCGTCACTGTCGGGTGCCGGACTGCCGATCGAATTGGCGGCCAACCCGAGCCACCTCGAGACCGTCGACCCGATCGTGATGGGGATGTGCCGCGCCCAACAAGACCAGATCGATCCGCCGCTCGCGTACTCCGTGCTCCCGCTGCTCATCCACGGCGACGCAGCGTTTGCTGGGCAGGGCATCGTTGCCGAGTGCCTCGCGATGAGCGACATCAGCGGCTACCGCGTCGGCGGCACGATCCATCTCATCATCAACAACCAGATCGGCTTCACCACGGCGCCGCAGTACGCACGCTCGTCGCTCTATTGCAGCGACGTCGCGAAGACGATCCAGGCGCCGATCTTCCACGTCAACGGCGACGACCCCGAGGCCTGTGTGCGTGTCGCTCGGCTCGCGTACGAGTACCGGGCCACGTTCCACAAGGACGTCGTCATCGACATGGTCTGCTACCGCCGCCACGGGCACAACGAGGGTGACGATCCGAGTTACACCCAGCCGTTGATGTACAAGGCGATCGCCGAGCGGCGCAGCGTGCGCAAGATCTACGTCGAGTCGCTCGTGAAGCGCAACGACATCACGATCGAGGAGGCCGAGGGCGCACTCGATGACTTCCAGCGCAAGCTGCAGGTCGCGCTCGAAGAGACACGCGCCCACGCCCCCGAACCGGTGAAGGCACCCAAGCCGCCCGCACCACGTGGTGTGCTCCCGCACGTCAACACCGGTGTCGATCGAGCCGTGCTCGATACGGTCTTCCACCAGCTCACCGCATATCCGGAGGGCTTCACGGTCCACCCCAAGCTCGGTCGCCAGTTCGCGTCGCGGGCCAAGCTCTACGACGAAACTGGCACGGTCGACTGGGCGACGGCGGAGGCGCTGGCGATCGGATCGCTGGTGATCGAAGGGACGCCGGTTCGATTCGCCGGCGAAGACAGCCGGCGCGGCACGTTCAGCCATCGTCACGCCGCGCTCGTCGACTACGAGAACGAGCAGCTGTACATCCCGCTCGCCCAGCTGCCCGGCGCCAAGGCACCGTTCTGGGTGTACGACTCGCTGCTCAGCGAGTACGCAGCGCTCGGCTACGAGTACGGCTACGCCCACGCCAATCACGACGCACTCGTGGTGTGGGAAGCGCAGTTCGGTGACTTCATCAACGGCGCGCAGATCATCATCGACCAGTACCTCGTGGCCGCCGAAGACAAGTGGGGTCAGCAGAACCAACTGGTGCTGCTCCTCCCGCACGGCTACGAAGGGCAGGGCCCCGAGCACAGTTCGGCGCGCATCGAGCGGTTCCTCACGCTCTGCGCGGAGGACAACATCCAGGTGGTCAACGCCACCACCTCAGCGCAGTACTTCCATCTGCTCCGCCGTCAGGTGCGTCGCGACATCCGCAAGCCGCTGGTCGTGTTCGCGCCGAAGTCGCCGCTGCGGATGAAGGAGGTCGCGAGCCACGTCGACGACCTCACCCGAGGTTCATTCCTCGAGGTGCTCGACGATCCGTACATCACCGATCGAGAGGCCGTACGTCGCCTCGTGTTCTGCTCCGGCAAGGTGTGCTGGGACGCGTTCGCCGAACGCGACAAGCGTCAGGCTCCCGTGGCGATCATTCGGATCGAGCAGCTCTACCCGTTCCCTGCCGAGCAACTGCTCGCCACCCTCGAGAGCTATCCGAACGCCCATGATCTCGTGTGGCTGCAAGAGGAGCCCGAGAACATGGGCCCATGGAACTTCGTCGAGGCGCGCACGTGGCGTCTGAAGGAACGTGGCTACGACCTCCGCCACGTGTCGCGTGTGGAGAGCGGAAGCCCGGCGACGGGCTCGAAGGCCGTCCACGACCAAGAGCTCGCCGAACTCCTCGACGACACCTTCCGCGATCTCTGAACCCGGTCGCGCTCGGAGCGCCATCCGGTCAGAGTTCGAGGTCGAGGAGCGCACTCAGCTCGGCGCGCGCCTGCTCGCTCGTGAGCACCTTGATCGTGGCCATACCCATCGCAGCGGCTGGTTTCAGGTTGATGCCGAGGTCGTCGAGGAAGATGCACCGCGGCGCGGCCACGCCGAGCTGCTCGCAGGCGAGCTCGTAGAAGCGGGGCTCCGGTTTGCGCACGCCCACCTTGCTGCTTTCCACCACCAGATCGAATCGGCTCATGATCGCGGTGATCGTGTCGCTCCGCTCCGCCGACGCGTGGGCCCCGCTGATGTTGTTGGTGAGGCACGCCGTCCGGTAGCCGGCGTCGCGCACCGTGTCGAGCGCGGCAACCATCTCGGGACGCACATCGCCCGACAGCAGTGCAAGTACCGCGCTACCAGGGACGCGGTGCCCGAGCCGCTCCGCCTCGGCGGCGAATGCCACGTCGAACTCAGCGGGGGAGATGTCGCTGCGCTCGAGGTGTGCCCAGGCGTTCGTGTGTGGGTTCGTCGCGTTGACGGAACGGATGAACCCCTCCGGGATGCCGTGCTCGGCCTCGTATCGGGCGAAGGCCTCGAACGGGCTGGAGAGGATGACGCCCCCGAAGTCCCACAGGACGGCGTCGTACGGTCGGTTGCTCGGCATGGCGGGCAATCGTAGGACCCGATCGAGCAGAGCCACTGATCGGCCTCCCGCCGTGCTTGACTAGACCCGTTATGCCACATCACGTCGTCGTAGACGGTTCCAACATCGCCACCGAAGGGCGCCAGATGCCCTCGCTCGCCCAGCTCAACGAGGCGGTGATGGCGTTCATCGAGGAGCACCCCGATGCGCTGATCACCGTGGTCGTCGACGCCACCTTCGGCCACCGGATCGATGCCAAGGAGGTGAAGGAGTTCGACGCAGCGGTCGCCAACAACGAGGTGGTCGCACCGCCCGCTGGCGCCGTCGGCCGAGGCGACGCTTTCGTGCTGTCGATCGCGAACAAAGTGAACGCCACCATCTTGAGCAATGACTCCTTCCAAGAGTTCCACCCGCAGTACGACTGGCTGTTCGACGAGGGCCGGCTCATCGGCGGCAAGCCTGTGCCGCACATCGGATGGGTGTTCGTGCCGCGGGTGCCCGTGCGCGGTCAGGTGAGTCGCAGCGCGATGAAGCAGGCCAAGCGCAAGAGCGGCGACATCGCCACCGTTCGCACCGGGTCGCCGGAGGCGAGCTTGCCGATGCCGATACCGAAGACGCCGCCGCCCGGCCGCGGCCGCGCACCCAAGCCGGTGGTTCCCGCCGCGCCGACGCCGGTCCGTGCGACCACCGCACCACCGGCCGAGCGGTCCCCCGCCCCCAGGGGCACGCATGTCAACGACCAGCTCGCATTCCTCGAGTTCGTGGGCCAGCACCCCAAAGGCAGCAGCGTGAACGCCGTGGTCGAGAGCTACTCGTCGCACGGTGCCTACGTGAAGATCGGCGACGTCACGGGGTATGTGCCGTTGCGTCTGATGTCCGATCCTGCACCGCGCAGCGCTCGCGAGTTCACGAAGATCGGTGACGCGCTCACGTTGGTCGTCGACGACTTCCACGCTGCGCGCCGCAGCGTCGACCTCGCCGTGCCTGCCATGGCCACGACGCGACTCGTGGTCGAGGCAGCTGCCCCTGCAAAGCGCACTCGGGCGAAGAAGGCCGAGACACCCGCGCCGGTGCTCGCACCGACCCCTGCGGCCGAGCCGGAGACGCTGGCGGCCCCGGTGAAGGCGTCGCGAGCGAAGAAGGTGGCCCCGGCAGCAGAGGTCACGGCGCCTGCGGCCCCAACGAAGCCAGCCAAGGCGACCAAGGCGACCAAGGCGACGAAGGCGACCAAGGCGACCAAGGCGACGCCGCCAACGAAGGCAACGAAGGCAACGAAGGCGAGCAAGGCGCAACCTGCGCCGGCGCCCGCGCCGGAGACTCCGGCCAAGCCAACGAAGCTACCGAAGGCAACGAAGGCAACGAAGGCTGCCAAGGCTCCCACGGCTGAGAAGGTGAC
>JBMOFX010000138.1:0-7213 GCA_049318665.1 Ilumatobacteraceae bacterium
GCGGTCGAGACGAGACTGCCCCCGAGGCCGGCGAGGATGCCCGTGGATGCCGTCGCCGACACTGCCGTCGCTGTGGCGGTGACCGTGGCCGACGCGGCACTGAACCCGCCAGCCACTGCACCGGAGGCCGCGCCTCCGACCGCGCCGCCAGCGCCGGCGGTCGCGCCCGCGGAACCCGACGCCGTAGCGCCGGTGCCGCTTCCGGAGACGTTCGACGAGGCCAGCGCCGGGCGGGCGAGGAGGGGGGAGGCAGCAAGCCACGACAGCGGACCCATCACCTTGCGCAGTCGACCCACGGAGATCGCCAGGAACGCGCGAACCACGACAGGGTCGAAGTGCGTGCCGGCACAGCGCGCAAGCTCGGCCCGCGCTTCCGCCGCGGGACGCGGCGCCTTGTACGAACGCGCCGAGGTCATCACGTCGAACACGTCAGCGACCGCAACGATGCGTGCAACCTGCGAGATGGAGTGTCCGCTCAGACCCCGCGGATAGCCGGTGCCGTCCCATTTCTCGTGGTGCTCGACGACGGCGAGGACGCTGTCACCCAGCCACCCCGCGAGCGGAGCAGCCAACTCGGCACCGCGCTCGGGATGTGACTTGATGATCTGCAGCTCTTCCTTCGTCAACGCCCCTGGCTTGTTCAAGATCTTCGCGTCGATGTGGAGCTTGCCGATGTCATGGATCAGCGCAGCCCAACGCAACTTGTCGAGCTGCTCGCCGGTGAACCCAAGCTCCTCACCGATCATCTGCGCGTACGCACGAACGCGTTCGGAGTGACCACGCGTGATCCGGTCGTGACGACTCAACGCACCCACCAACTCCAGCAGCCGCTCCGCGGCCGCAGCAGGCTCATGGGCACCCGTGCGCTGGTACCGGTCGAGCAACTCGCTCAGCTCCGTCGACGACGCGGCACGCATCGCCATCTTCAATCGCGACGGCGCCTGATCAGGGAAGATGAGGGTGAGCTCGAGCAGTGATGCCAATGGAAGCGCGCGACGCATCGCACGTTCGACCAAGCGCATCGTGACCGTCGCAGCGCCTGCCACCAGCACGAGGCGACCGGCTGTCATCAGGAAGCCGTCGGGCGGTGGGAGCACCAACGACAGTGCGATGGCCACGCCAGTCGCACTGAAAAACGGGACGAGGCGGATCGCCCACCGCAACAGTCGCGCGGCACCCGGCCGATGCTGCCAGCGCTGCTCCGATGTTTCCGGTTGCACCTTTGTCGTGATCATCACGGAGCCATTCGACAGCGCTCTGAGGCAACTTGAACCAATCTGACGCGATCTTGATGATCGGTCAGTCGGGGTCGTCAGCTGAGTTTGATGAGGCTCGTCAAGAAGACGGAGTCAAGTCCGACGATGAGTGACCCATCGCTCTTCGGGCTGACCGCAATCCACAACTCGAGGTGTTGACCGAACGGCACCTGGAGGTTCGGTGAGTTGAAGTCAGCCGTCGTTCTCGAGAACGTGCTGTCGGGGTTGCCGATGTTGGGCCATCCGTCCGACTTGGTGTTGATCGAGGACGACTTACTGCCCAGCACGACGCAGGTCGCGTCGGCATCGTTGCATTGCGCGAGGAACGTGGTGAAGACGGCCTTGCGAACCTGGCCGGGCGGCACATCGGGGACGAGCGCTCGCACGTACACCTCGGACCGAACTCTGTTCGGGACGCTGAAACCACTTCCCAACGAGACGCGCAGGATCGATCCATCGGTGGGGAGGGCATTCGGATCGATCGCCAGATTGCCGCCGCCAGCAGGACGGTCGAGGGTGAGGCCGGGCAGGGCGTCCTTGTCGGTGTCGAGGTTCACGAACACGTCATTGCGCGCCCTGCGCTGCTCGATGCCGACGGACGGCAACGTGGCGAAGTCGCCCGCGCTCGGCACGGACAGCACGAAGATTCCGGACCGGGTCGACAGGGTTCCGTCCGGGAGCGGGGCGGCCGTGGTGCTGGTCGTCGTGGCCACTGTTGCCGGGGCCGGGGCCGGAGCGGGAGCCGGGGCCGGGGCCGGAGCCGGAACGGGGGCCGGGGCCGGGGCCTCTACCGTTGGTATGCCGATCGGCGAGACTGTCGGCTCTGGCCGCGGGTCATTCCCTTCCTGGTGCGCGGGGCCTGGGATCGTCGTCGTGGCAGCGGCGATGGTCGTGGTCGTGACCGGGGCGACGAGCGCAGGGTCGGCGAGTGCAGGGTCGGCGAGGGTCGTGACCGTGGCGCCAGCGACGTAGACGACGTCACCCGGCAAAGCGACCGGGATCGTGGTGTCGACCACGATCGCTGCTGCAACGGGCGGCGTCTCCGACTGCACCGGCACCACCGCAACCGCAGCAAAGCCAGCTGCGGCAACACCTGCCACACCTGCCATCGCCGTAGCCGCAACGCCGCCGCCGGCTGCCGCAGCACCCGCGGCTGCCGCCGTGGTCGTCAACCCTGCCCCCGAGGTGACGCCGGTGCTGGCGCCCGCGAACGCTCCGGACGCACCGACCGAGCCGGCGCCACCGGACGACGAGCTCGCGGAGACAGATGACATCGCAGCAACGGGACGCGCGATCAGGGGCGCCGCCGTCACCCACGACAGGGCGCCCATCACCTTCCGCAGCCGGCCAACGGAGACAGCGAGGAACGCTCTCACCACGACGGGATCGAACTGCGTGCCCGCACAGCGGGCGAGCTCCGACCGCGCCTCGGCAGCGGGGCGCGGCGCCTTGTACGAACGCGCCGAGGTCATCACGTCGAACACGTCAGCGACCGCAACGATGCGTGCCACGAGCGAGATCGAGTGACCGCTCAGACCCCGTGGGTAACCGGTGCCGTCCCAGCGTTCGTGGTGCTGCTCGATGGCGAGGACGCTGTCACCCAACCAACCTGCCAAAGGAGCCGCCAGCTTGGCCCCGAGCATCGGATGCGACTTGATGATCTGGAACTCCGCGTACGTGAGCGTTCCCGGCTTGTTGAGGATGCGAGCGTCGATGTGGAGCTTGCCGATGTCATGGATCAGCGCAGCCCAACGCAACTGGTCGAGCTGCTCGCCGGTGAACCCGAGCTCCTCACCGATCATCTGCGCGTACGCACGAACGCGTTCGGAGTGACCACGCGTGATCCGGTCGTGACGACTCAACGCACCCACCAACTCCAGCAGCCGCTCCGCGGCCGCAGCAGGCTCATGGGCACCCGTGCGCTGGTACCGGTCGAGCAACTCGCTCAGCTCCGTCGACGACGCGGCACGCATCGCCATCTTCAATCGCGACGGCGCCTGATCAGGGAAACGCAGTGACAGGTCGAGCAGGGTCGCGAGCGGCAGCAAGCGTCGAAACAGGTTCTCGACGGTGCGCATCGTGATCGTGGCAACGACTGCCACGGCCACCAGTCGACCGATGAGGAACGGCAGTGATTTCGGCGGGGGGATCAGCAGCGACACGAGGATCGCCGCGGCCGTCGCACTTGCGAACGGCACGACGCGGACCGCCAGACGCAGTCCTCGCGCCGCGACCGGGCGCTGCATCCACCCAGCGTCGGCGTGCGCGATATCGAGATCCCTTGCGTGCATCGTCACTGCATCGCCATCCCACCCCACGATCTGGACCGCAAAGACAAGATCTTGACGATTCGGATGACCGGTAGCGTCACCGGTGATGTCCGACGCGCCGGTGCCCTTCCTCGCCGCTGCCCGCGGTGAGCGAGCTGCTCGCACGCCGGTGTGGTTCATGCGCCAGGCCGGGCGGAGCCTGCCGGAGTATCGAGCCGTTCGTGGGCCGGGCAGCATTCTCGATGCCATCAAGCGGCCCGATGTGGCTGCCGAGATCACGCTCCAACCCGTCCGCCGGTACGGCGTCGACGCGGCTGTCCTCTACAGCGACATCGTGGTCCCCCCGCACGCGGTCGGCTTCGGGATCGACGTGGCACCCGGCACCGGCCCGGTCGCCGAGGCGCCGCTGCGCACCCGTGCCGATCTCGATCGACTCGGTGAGCTCGATGCCGACGAACACGTGCCGTACGTGCTCGACACCGTGCGCATCCTTGCTGCGGAGTTGCCCGCGACCGTCCCGCTGCTGGCATTTGCCGGCGCGCCGTTCACCGTGGCGAGCTACCTCATCGAAGGACGCCCGAGCAAGACGTATCAGCACACGAAGGCCATGATGCACACCGATCCTGCGCTGTGGCACGCCGTGATGGAGCGCCTCACCCAGCAGTCGGTGTCATTCATCGACGGCCAGCTCCGAACGGGCGCCCGCGCGTTCCAACTCTTCGACTCGTGGGCCGGGGCGCTCAGCTACGACGACTACCGACGTTTCGTCCTGCCGCACTCCACCGCAGTGTTCACCCAGCTCGCAGAGCGTCACCCCGGTGTCCCGGGCATCCACTTCGGCATCGGGTGCGACCACCTCCTCGAGCAGTTCCTCCAGGCGGCGCGCGGCGACGGCGCGTCGACACCGGTGCTCGGTCTCGACTGGCGCACCACCATCGGCAGCGCCCGCCGCCGGATGGGGAGCGACCTCGTGATCCAGGGGAATCTCGATCCGTCACTCGTGTTAGCCGGCCCCGTGGCCGCGCTGGCCGGCACCGACGCCGTGCTCGACGACAACGGCGGCCACCCCGGACACATCTTCAACCTCGGCCACGGGGTGCAGCCCGACACCGATCCCGACGTGCTCGCCGCCGTGGTCGAGCGCGTCCACGCACGAGGTTCACACCAGGAGCCAGCATGACCACTCCCACGACTCCCGATACGCCCGACACGGGCGTCGTCCTCATGGCCTACGGCACCCCGCGGACGCGCGACGAGATCCTCCCCTACTACACCGACATCCGCCGGGGGCGGGCGCCGACCGACGAGCAACTCGCCGATCTCGTCGGTCGCTACGAAGCGATCGCGCCGGTGGGCACCGACATCCTGTCGCCACTCGCCGCTCGCACCGAAGCGCAGCGCGACGGGCTGCAAGCAGCACTCGACACGCTGGCGCCCGGCCGGTACCACGTCGAGCTCGGCTTGAAGCACGCTGCTCCGATGATCGAAGACACTGTCGAGCGACTCGCCGACCTCGGCTTTCGACGCCTCGTCGGGTTGGTCCTCGCACCGCACTACTCGAGCTATTCGATCGGCCAGTACCTCGGTCGTGTGCGCGCGGTTGCCGAACCCCGCGGCATCGAGGTCCTCGGCATCGACAGCTGGGCGACAGAGCCCGCCTTCGTGCAGTTCCTTGCGGATGACCTCCGTGCACGGCTCGCGACGATGCCGGCACAGACCAAGGTGCTGTTCACCGCGCATTCGCTGCCACAACGGATCATCGACGGCGGCGACCCGTATCCGGACGAGCTCCGCGCCACCGCTGAGGCGGTCGCCGCGCAGGTCGGATTGGCCGAGTGGAGCCAGTGGGCGATCGGCTGGCAATCGGCGGGACGCACCCCGGAACCGTGGCTCGGGCCCGACATCTTGCAGGTGATCGACGACCTGGCGGCAAGCGAGCACGACGCGGGCGACGAGCGAGGCATCGTCGTCAGCGCGTGCGGCTTCGTCGCCGATCACCTCGAGGTGCTCTACGACCTCGACATCGAAGCGGCCCGGCACGCCGAGTCTCATGGCCTGGCGTTCGCGCGTACGGCCTGCGTCAACGACGATCCGGCGGTGATGGCGGCGCTTGCGCAGCGGGTGATCAACGCCGCATGAGTCGACGCCGCGTCGTGGTGATCGGCGGCGGCATCACCGGCCTTGCCGCTGCCGATGCGCTGCTCGCCGTGTCGGATGACGTCCGACCCGACGTCGTGCTGCTGGAAGCCGAGCCGACGCTCGGCGGCAAGGTTCGCACCTCTCCGTTCGACGGACTCCCCGCGGTCGACGAAGGCCCCGACGCATTCCTCGCCCGTGTTCCGTGGGCGACGGCGCTGGCTCGCGACGTGGGCCTCGGCGACCAGTTGGTGTCACCGACGAGCGGTTCGGCAGCGGTGTGGTGGGAACGCCTGCATCCGATCCCGGCAGGCTTGGTGCTGGGCCTTCCCACCGACCTCGGGCGCCTGGCGGGAACGCACCTCATCTCCTGGCGCGGCAAGGCTCGGGCCGCCACCGAGCTGTTTCGTCGACGAACATCGCTCGACGACGACTCGATCGGTGCCTTCGTCCGGAGCCGCTTCGGCGACGAGGTACACGAACGACTGGTCGACCCACTGGTCGGCAGCATCTACGCCGCCGACACCGACCGGTTCAGCCTCGCCGCCGTGCCGCAGCTCGACGAGCTCGCGCGGTCACATCGCAGCATCCTCCTCGGCTCGCGGTCGCGTGGCGCCACGGCACCCACCGGACCCGTGTTCTACGCCCCGAGCGGCGGCATGGCCGACCTGATCAGCGCGGTCGCGCGACGCGTCACCGATCACGGCGGAACGATCCGCACGGGCACGCCGGCGTCACCGCTGCGGCCGGACGGCCTCGGATGGCGTGTCGGCGACGAGTACGCCGACGCCGTCGTGCTCGCCTGTCCGGCGGTGCACGCGGCACATCTCCTTCACCTCACCGATGTCGCCCCCGCAGTTGCGGCCGAACTGGCGAGCATCGAGTACGCCGACGTCGCGATGGTGACGATGTCGGTCGATTTGGCGACGTGGCCCGAGCGGCTGCACGGGATGAGCGGCTACCTCGTCCCGAAGCCGGTCCAGCAACTCGTGACCGCGGTGTCGTTCGGATCGCAGAAGTGGGCGCACTGGGCGCGACCCGACTCGGTGCTGCTGCGCATCTCCCTCGGACGAGACGGGCGGCCGGTCGATCACCTCACCGACGACCAGCTCATCGACGCCGCTGTCACCGAGACGAGCCGCCACCTCGGCGTCACACTCGTTCCTACGGCGGCGCGCACCACGATGTGGCATCGGGCATTCCCGCAGTACCGCCCCCACCACCACGAGCGGATCGCACGGATCAGCGAGAGCCTGCCCCCAACGCTCGCCCTCGCGGGTGCGAGCTATCACGGCATCGGCATCCCGGCGTGCGTTCGTTCCGGTCAAGGTGCCGCAGCCGCGGTGACCGCGACCCTCCGCCACCCCTAGTCTGACGCCATGACCTGGTGGCGCCCTCGTTCCTGCGCGTGCGTCGTCGCCATCGTGGTCGGCGCGATCGCCACGACCGGCTGTGCGACCGATGAGCCCGCCGTGCTCTTCGCCGACCCCGTCGCCACCACCACATCGGCGACGACGCCTCCCACCGTGGCACCCCCGACGTCAGCAGCGC
>JBMOFX010000139.1:0-7155 GCA_049318665.1 Ilumatobacteraceae bacterium
TCAAGTACGACGAGGTGATGAACGAGCAGCGCAAGGTGATCTACCAGCGCCGCGATCAGATCCTGCAGGGGGCCGACCTCAAGGTGGCCGCCATGGAGTACATGGCCGATGCCGTCGACGCGCTCATCGAGACGCATTGTGCGAGCGCTGCTGACGACGAGTGGGATCTCGACGGTCTCGCCAAGGAGTTGAAGACGTTCTGGCCGAATGACATCACCGTCGAACAGCTCGAGGATTGCGGGTCGACCAACTCGATGTACGACCTCGTGATGGCGAGTGCGTCTGCCTTCTACGAGCAGCGCGAGGCCGAGCTCAGCCCGGTCGTGATGCGCGACGTCGAGCGTCAAGTGATGCTGCGGATCATCGATCAGCGCTGGCGCGAGCACCTCGACGAGATGGACTACCTGCAGGAGGGCATCAACCTGCGGGCGATGGGTCAGAAGGATCCGCTCACCGAGTGGCAGCGTGAGGGCTACGAGATGTTCGGGTCGATGATGAAGGGCATCGCCCAGGACTTCGTGAAGTACGTCATGCATGTGCAAGTCGTTCGCAACGACGCGCCGGCCATCGCCGTGCAGAACGTGCGCGAGACCTCGAGCGACGATGCGCCCACCGACGGCTTCACGCAGGCCGCGCACGCAGCGGTCGCCGCGGGCGAGATCGCCCCGGAGGCGGTGGCCGACGCGCCGGCGGCCACGAAGCAGCAGACGGTCGTGAAAGACGAGTGGTCGAAGACCCCGCGCAACAACCCGTGTCCGTGCGGCAGTGGCAAGAAGTTCAAGATGTGCCACGGCGCCACGGTCTGAACGTTCGCGCCCGACTCGACGATGCGTGACTTCTCCGACGACCTCAAAGACCTGCGCCGCCGCCTCGGCGAGGCTGAGGGCTACCTCAAGATCGAGCCGAGCCGGCTGCGGCTGAAAGAGCTCGAGGTCGAGATCGGCCGTCCCGACCTGTGGGACGACCAGGAGGCTGCAAAGCGTCTCAACGGCGAGTACGCCGCGATCAAGGGCGACATCGACACCTTCGACGCGCTGAGCCGTGAGCTCGAAGATGCCGACGTGCTGCACGAGATGGCGCGTGAGATGGACGACGCGACGCAGGAAGACGAGATCGCTGCTGCGGCCACGCATCTCGACCAGGCGTTCCGTCAGCTCGAGTTGCGCAGCCTGTTCACCGGCGAGCACGACGAACTCGACTGCATCGTGCAGATCAACGCACGCGACGGCGGCGTCGATGCGCAGGACTGGAGCGAGATCCTGCTCCGCATGTACGGCCGATGGGCCGAGCGCCGCGGCTTCACGTTCGAGGTCGACGGCGTCAGCGAAGGCACCGAGGCGGGCATCCTCTCGGCCGAGTTCACCCTCCACGGGCGCTACGCGTACGGCCTGATGACGGCCGAGCGCGGCACGCATCGACTCGTCCGGATCAGCCCCTTCGACAACCAGGGCCGTCGCCAGACGAGCTTTGCGTCGGTGCAGGTGTGGCCGGTGTTGGAAGATCCCGACGTCGAGCTCAACGAGACCGACGTGCGGATGGAGGTCTTTCGGGCCTCCGGTGCCGGCGGTCAGCACGTCAACAAGACGTCGTCCGCGGTGCGACTCATCCACGAACCGACCGGGCTCGTCGCCACCAGCCAAGAGGAGCGCAGCCAGCTCCAGAACCGCGAGAAGGCGCTCAACCGGTTGAAGACGATGATCGCTGCGAAGGTGATCGAAGAACGTGAGGCCGAGCTCGATCGCATCGCTGGGCGGACGGCGCAGGTGGGCTGGGGAAGCCAGATCCGCTCGTACGTGCTGCAGCCGTATCAGATGGTGAAAGACCTCCGTACCGAGGTCGAATCGAGCAACGTCGCAGCGATCCTCGATGGCGACATCGATCAGTTCATGGAGGGCTACCTGCAGTGGCGACGCCGCGAGGCGGACTGACCGCACTAGGTTCTGCTCCCGCATGATCAAGCTCGAGAACGTCACCAAGAGCTACAGCGCTGAGGTCACGGCGCTGCGCGACGCGAGCTTCGATGTCGCGAAGGCCGAGTTCGTGTTCCTCGTCGGTCCGTCGGGTTCCGGCAAGAGCACGCTGCTGCGGCTGCTCAACCGTCAGGACAAGCCCGAGAAGGGCGAGGTCTGGGTCGCTGGCCGGAACATCATGGAGATGCCCGACGCGAAGGTGCCGCACCTGCGGCGCAACATCGGCAACATCTTCCAGGACTACAAGCTGCTCACGAACAAGACGGTGTTCGAGAACGTCGCGTTCGCCCTCGAGGTGATCGGTCGTCCGAAGCACGTGATCCGGCAGCAGGTGCCGGCGGTGCTCGACCTCGTCGGCCTGGCCGGCAAGGAGGAGCGCTTCCCGCATCAGCTCAGCGGTGGCGAGCAGCAGCGTGTGTCGATCGCCCGCGCGTTCGTCAATCGTCCGCTGATCCTTCTCGCCGACGAGCCCACCGGCAACCTCGACCCCATGACGGGCGAGGGCATCATGCGCTTGCTCGACCGCATCAACAAGACCGGCACCACCGTGGTCATGGCCACGCACGACCAGCGAATCGTGAACATGATGCGCAAGCGCGTCATCCAGCTCGATCGCGGCATCATCGTGCGCGACCAGGCGCGAGGGGTGTACGAGTAGATGTTCTCACGCCTCAGCTACACCTTCCGCGAGATGTGGGCGAGCATTCGCCGCAACTTCAGCCTCACCGTCGCGGCGGTCATCACGGCCACTGTCTCGCTGATCCTGTTCGGGATCACGCTGCTGCTGCTCCAAGCGTTCGAGAACCAACTCGCGCAGTGGGAGGGTGGTGTCGAGATGATCGTGTTCGTCCAGAACGACGCATCGCCCGCGCAACTCGACGTCATCCGTGAGGCGCTGACGAGCTCGCCCGACATCATCGACGTCGACCAGCTCCGCTACCTCGATGCGGAGGCGTCGTACGCCGAGGCGCAACGGCTGTTCGCCGGTGACCCCGACACGCTGCAGTTGCTGAACACCGACAACATTCCGACGCAGTTCAAGGTGGTGCCGGTACCAGGCACTCAGACCGAGCTCCTGCAGCAGATCGCGACCAACTTCAAAGGGTTGCCGAAGGTGCAGAGCGTGCAGTTCCCTGCCGACATCGTCGAGACGATGAGGTCGCTGAAAGACGTGATCGGGACGCGCCTGTCGGTGTTCACCGCGATGCTGCTCGGTGCGTCGGTGTTGCTGATCTGGAACACCATCCGTACTGCGATCTTCTCGCGCCGCCGAGAGATCGAGGTGATGAAGCTCGTGGGTGCCACGAACTGGTTCATCCGGGTTCCCTTCGTGCTCGAGGGACTGTTCCAGGGTTTGGTCGGCGGGGTGCTCGCCAGCGCGGTGCTGCTGCCCTTGAACGCGAACTGGACCAGCGCAGTGCAGGGCTTCCCGTCGAGTGCCGGCCTCGGCGCGTTCGTGGTGACCGGCAGCTACCCGCTCTGGATCGTTTTCTGGATCATCATGCTCGGCATGTTCGTCGGTGCGATCGGTTCCGGCATCGCCGCGAGCCGATTCCTCGACGTCTGACCTGCCAGAGTTCCGGGATGGAGTTCACCCAGATCCGGTACGAGGTCGCGGACCACATCGCGACCATCACCCTCAACCGTCCCGACCAGCTCAACGCGTTCACCAACACGATGATGCGTGAGGTGATCGCCGCGTTCGACGAGACCGATCGCGACGACGACGTCCGCGTGGTGATCGTCACCGGTGCTGGGCGCGGGTTCTGCGCCGGCGCCGATCTGAGCGGCGGGGGTGACACGTTCAAGGGAGGCGGCAGCGACGAGAAGACGTCGGTGCCGGGCGTGCCACGCGACGGCGGTGGGCTCGTGACGCTGCGGATCTTCGAGTCGACCAAGCCGGTGATCGGGGCGATCAACGGCCCGGCGGTCGGCGTCGGGGTGACGATGACGCTGCCGATGGACATCCGACTCGCGAGCGAGACGTCGAAGTTCGGATTCGTCTTCGCCCGGCGTGGCATCGTGCCGGAGGCGTGTTCGAGTTGGTTCCTGCCACGCCTCGTGGGCATCAGCCAGGCCGCGGAGTGGTGCTACTCGGGTCGCGTGTTCGGCCCCGACGAAGCGAAAGCGGGCGGGCTGGTGCGCAGCGTCCATGCGCCCGACGATCTGGTGCCGGCCGCACGCGCGATCGCGACGGAGATCGCCGAGAACACGTCGCCGGTGTCGGTGGCGTTGACGCGGCAGATGCTGTGGCGGATGCTCGGTGCCGCGCATCCGATGGACGCGCACCGGGTCGATTCGCGCGGCATCGCGTCGCGTGGCGCGAGCCCCGATGCCCGGGAGGGCGTGGTGAGCTTCCTCGAGAAGCGGCCGCCGCTGTTCCCGGTGAAGGTGAGCGACGGGTTGCCCGACATCTTTCCTGATTGGGAAGTTCCAAAGTTCTCGTAAAGGTCCCCACACCCGGTGCCGATGAACTCGGTGGCGACATGGAAGGGACCACACAAATGAACGTTCAGACCGGTGATGTGATCGAGATCGACATCGACGACCAGGCCATCACGGCACTCGTGCTGCTGGCCACCCCCGAGGCAGTGATCCTCGACTGCTGTGACGGTGCGACCCCGTTGGTGTTCCTCCCGGAACAACTCGGCGTCGTCCGCGTCTTCGACCCGGCCATCTGAGTTCGTATCCTGGCGGCGTGACTGACGCCGCCGAACCGACGCTGTACGAGCGAGTCGGTGGCGACGAGTTCTTCGTCCGCCTCGTGGATGCGTTCTACGACGGTGTGGCCACCGACCCGGTGCTGTTGCCGTTGTATCCCGATCAGCACGACCTCACCGGCGCTCGTCACCGGTTGACGCTGTTTCTCGTCCAGTACTGGGGCGGGCCGTCCACCTACATGGACGAGCGTGGCCACCCCAAGCTGCGGATGCGGCACATGCCCTTCACCGTCGGGCCCCGCGAGCGAGACCACTGGCTGCACCACATGGCGCACGCGGTGGAGACCGCGACCGATGACGAGGCGATCCAGCAGGAGCTGCTGCGCTACTTCGTGCCGGCCGCCGAGCACCTCCGCAACGACACCGGCCTGCCCATCTCGAGCACTCGACCCGCCACGTAGCGTCAGCGGGGGCGAAGCGCCCAACACGCGATCGCGGTTGCGGCGGCCACGTTCAGCGAATCGACCCCGTGCTGCATCGGGATCCGAATCCGCAATGTCGAGGCCGCCAGCACGTCGTCCGACAGACCCACACGCTCGGCGCCCATGCACACCACGAGTCGGTCGGGTGGCTCGACGTCGTCGAGGTCGACGGCGGTCGGATCGGGGGTGAGCGCGGCGATCGTGAAGCCGTCACCCGCCAGTCGGGCGACGGTGGCGGCGGCATCGGCGGTGCGCGCGTGGGGGAGGACGAGCGCGTGCCCCATCGACACTCGGAGCGAGCGACGTGCGAGCGGGTCGGCGCTCGTGGCGTCGACGATCAGGCCGTCCCACCCGAGGCCCGCGGCGTTACGGATGATCGCACCGATGTTGGCGGGGTTGTCGACCGCTTCGACGAGCACGAGACGTCGGGCAGTCGCGGCGATCTCCTCGACCGTCGCACGGCGCGGCCGGTGGAAGATCGCGACCACGCTGTTCGGCACGCCGAGTTTGGTCACCATCGCGCGCACTTGCTCGCCGCCCGCGTACACCGGGGCGAGCGCGAGGAGCCGTTCGGTGATCGCTGGCGGACGGCCGGCGTCGACGAGCGCGCACACCGGTTCGCACCCAGCCTCGAGGGCGCGATCGACGACGAGATCGCCCTCCGCCATGAACCATCCCTCGCCGTCGTCGTTGCGACGCTGCGGTCGATTCGACAGGCCGCGCTCGTTGAGTCGGAACGCGGCCAGCCGTTCGTCGGCCGGGTCGTCGACCGGGATCAGAACAGCCAGGGGAACGCGCTCCAGTCAGGGTCGCGCTTCTCGAGGAACGACAGCCGCCCTTCCTGCGCTTCGTCGGTCATGTACGCGAGTCGAGTCGCTTCACCGGCGAACACCTGCTGCCCGACGAGGCCGTCGTCGATGAGGTTGAACGAGAACTTCAGCATCCGCTGCGCGGTGGGGCTCTTGCCGTTGATCTCCTTCGCCCACTGCAGTGCCGTTGCCTCGAGCTCGGCGTGCGGGACGACGGCGTTCACCATCCCCATGCGCTGCGCGTCGGCGGCGGTGTATTCGCGACCGAGGACAAAGATCTCCCGGGCGAACTTCTGGCCTACCTGGCGGGCCAGGTAGGCACTGCCGAAGCCACCGTCGAAGCTCGCTACGTCGGCATCGGTCTGCTTGAACCGTGCATGTTCCTCGCTCGCGATCGTGAGATCGGCCACGACGTGCAGGCTGTGCCCACCGCCAGCCGCCCACCCCGGCACCACGCAGATGACGACCTTCGGCATGAAACGGATCAGTCGCTGCACCTCGAGGATGTGCAGCCGCCCGGCGCGGCCGGGCTCGATCGTGTCGGCGGTGTCGCCCTCGGCGTACTTGTAGCCGTCACGCCCGCGGATGCGCTGGTCGCCGCCACTGCAGAACGCCCACCCACCGTCCTTCGGTGAGGGACCGTTGCCGGTGAGCAGCACGCAGCCGACGTCGGTACTCATCCGGGCGTGGTCGAGCGCCGTGTAGAGCTGATCGACGGTGCGCGGCCGGAACGCATTGCGTACCTCGGGTCGGTTGAACGCGATGCGCACGGTGCCGTGTTCGACGCTGCGGTGGTAGGTGATGTCGTCGAACTCGAACCCGGGCACCTCGCGCCAGCGGGTGGGGTCGAAGATCGCCGACACGGTGCGCTCGGTCATGGCGACAGTCTGCAACATGTCGCGCTGCTACGTTCAGCCCATGCCGAACGCTCTGGTGAATGGTCAGAACATCTACTTCGAAGACACCGGTGGCGACGGCCCCGTCGTCATCCTTGCCCATGGGTTCCTGATGGATCTCGAGATGTTCGCCCCGCAGGTGGCCGCATTGCGTGACCAGTACCGCGTGATCACCTGGGACGAACGCGGCTTCGGCAAGACCGAGCACGACGGCCAGCCGTTCACCTACTGGGACTCCGCCGCCGACTGCCTCGGTCTCCTCGACCATCTGGGCATCGACCGAGCCGTGGTCGGCGGGATGAGCCAGGGTGGCTTCCTGTCGTTGCGGGTTGCCCTCA
>JBMOFX010000140.1:0-7122 GCA_049318665.1 Ilumatobacteraceae bacterium
GGAGGGCGGGGGGCCGAAGTCCGTCATGCCCGGCACGCTAGCCAAGGTTCGTGCGACATGCCGCTCGGCGTGCGCCCCGGCGCGGTGTGCGCCAGACTGCTCACGTGGGATTCTTCGACCGCAACCGCAAGGAGCTCCTCGAGCGGGGCCTCGATCCGGCCCGGCTGCCGCCCGGGCAGTACCTCACCGATCGCTTCCCGGTCCTCCACGTCGGCGACGTGCCCACCTACGCGCCGGGCGAGTGGAACCTCACCGTCACGGGTCTGGTCGACACGCCGTTCACGATCGACCTCGACGAACTGAGGGCGATGGAGCCGGTGACGCTCACCTTCGACATCCACTGCGTCACGAAGTGGAGCAAGTTCGACACCACGTGGACCGGGGTGCGCGTGCGTGACCTGTTCGCCCGTTCGGGTGTGCAGGCCGGAGCGACCCACGTGGTCGAGCACGCCGAGTACGGCTACACCACGAACCTGCCGCTCGCCGACATCACGACCGACGAGGCGATCGTGGCCTACGCGTTCGAGGGTGAGGACATCGAGCCGATCCACGGTGGCCCGGTGCGCATCGTCGTCCCGCACCTCTACTTCTGGAAGAGCGCCAAGTGGGTGCGGGCACTCGAACTGCGCGACACCGACCAGGCCGGGTTCTGGGAGCGCAACGGCTACCACATGTACGGCGACCCCTTCACCGAACAACGCCACTGGGGCGACTGACTGCACCGGGCCGCTCAGAGGTCGAGGTGGAGGCGGATCGTCACGACGTCGCCGAGGTCGAGCTGCTCGGCGCGGCGGACGACGACCTTCATCGGCACGAGGTAGAGGTCGCCCTTGGGGAACAGCGAGGTGGTGAACGTCGTGCGGCCGATCGTTGCCGTCACCGGAATCACGCCCCAGCCGTAGGTGACCGCCGACTTCACGTCCTCGATCGCGCCGCTCTGCTCGTCGGGGACCTCGACGAAGTAGAACGGTGCCGGCCCTCGCCACTCGATGATCTCGCCGCTGAACTCGAGTTCCACAGCTGAGACCCTACGCGGGGAAGCCCGACGCGGCGCCCAGGCTGTGGGTGAGCGCTGCGAACGAGCCGATCAGTTGATGCGCAGGCTGGGGCTGAAGATCTTCTTCGGCTTCAGCTCGACCGCGATCTTGCGGGCGATCTCCTGGAAGCACTGTGCGGCTTCGCTCTCGGGATCGACCGCCGTGATCGGACGGCCCTCGTCGCCGCCTTCGCGCAGCGCCGGGACCAGCGGGAGCTTGCCGAGCAGCGGGATGCCGAGATCGGCGGCCAGTTCCTCGCCGCCGCCGGCGCCGAAGATCTCGTAACGCTTGCCGTCGTCGCCGGTGAACCACGACATGTTCTCGATGATGCCCTTCACCGGCAGGTGCACCTTCTCGGCCATTGCGGCCGATAGGCGCGCCACCTTCTGCGCAGCGGACTGCGGCGTGGTGACGACGTAGACCTCGCCGCGCGGCAGGTACTGGCTGAGCGACAGCGCGATGTCGCCGGTGCCGGGCGGCATGTCGATGAGCAGGAAGTCGGGCTCGTCCCAGAACACGTCGGTGAGGAACTGCTCGAGCGCCTTGTGCAGCATCGGCCCACGCCAGATGACGGCCTGGCCCTCGGGTACGAAGTAGCCGATCGAGATGCAGCGCACGCCGTACGCCTCCGGCGGGACGAGCATCTGGTCGATGACGACCGGATCGCGATCGGTGCCGAGCATGCGCGGCACCGAGTAGCCGTAGATGTCGGCATCGACGATGCCAACGGAGTAGCCCTGCGAGGCGAGCGCCACCGCGAGGTTGACCGTGACGCTGCTCTTGCCGACGCCGCCCTTGCCCGAGCTGATGAGCAGCGGCCGGGTCTTCGAACCGGGCTCACTGAAGGGCACCTTGCGACCTTCGGCGTGGCCGTGCGCCTGGCCCTGCCCGGCAGACGCGGCCGCGTCGCCGTGCAGCATGACGCGCACGTTCTCGCGCTCCTGATCGGTCATCACCGTGAAGTCGAGCGACACCGACGAGACGCCGCTCAGCGCCGTGACGGCGTTGGTGACGCGGTTCGTGATCTCGGCGCGGAGTGGACAGCCGGCAACGGTGAGCGCCACTTGGACGCCGATCACGCCACCATCGATGTGGATGTCGCGCACCATGCCGAGGTCGACGATCGACCGGCGGAGCTCGGGATCCTCGACGGGGCGGAGGACGTCGATGATCTCGTCGCGGGTAGGCATGCGGAGGCTCCTGGTCGAGGCGGGGGACGTGCCGGGAATTTGCACTATCTGGATAGGTAGAATACCGGCGTGGCTCGCAACACTCGCAGTGACGGCGCCTTCTCGGCCACCGTGTCGGCCATCACCAATGCCTTTGGCGACCCCACTCGTCGTGCGATCTACCTGTTCGCTCGGTCGGCTGATCGTGGTGTCACGGCTGCTCAGGTCGCCGCCGAATTCGGTCTGCATCCCAACGTCGCTCGCCATCATCTCGATCGTCTTGCGGCGGGCGGGTACCTCGAGGTCGCGATCGAGCGAGCTGAGGGTTCGGGTGCCGGTCGTCCGTCGAAGCACTACCGGGCCGGGGCCGAGGAGCTCACCGACCTTCCGGTGCGAAGTGACGATCTCGTCCTCACGCTGCTCGGTCGGACGCTGGCGCTGCTGCCGCCCGATCAGGCGCACGACATGGCCGAGCAGGTGGGCCGCGAGTACGGCGCCACGATGGCCGCCGGGCTCACCGGCACCGACCTCGCGAGTGGTCAGCGCTCGCTGCGGTCGGCGCTCCACGCCGTTGCCGACGCGCTCACCGCGCACGGTTTCGCTGCGCACACCGACCAGCGCAACAACCAGCTGCGCATCGTCAACAACCACTGCCCGTTCGGCGATGTGGCAATCGAACACCCCGTCATCTGCGCCGTCGATCGTGGGATGGTGAAGGGAATGCTCGAGGCGCTGTACGGCGGCGATGCGGAGCCGTCGTTGCTGGCCTCGCTCCCACAGGGCGACACCTTCTGCGCCACGGCGGTCTGACGACTACCGTACGCCCCGGCGGCTGGAGCCGCCCGACGGAAGGGGACAGTGGTGTCACAGCAGGTTCGAGGTGTGGTCGCACGCGGTAAGGGGCAGCCGGTGTCGATCGAGACGATCGTCATCCCCGATCCCGGGCCGGGTGAGGCCGTCGTCGCCATCCAGGCGTGCGGTGTGTGCCACACCGATCTGCACTACCGAGAGGGTGGCATCAACGACGACTTCCCGTTCCTGCTCGGCCACGAGGCGGCCGGCATCGTCGAGTCGGTCGGGCCCGGCGTCACCGACGTGGCGCCCGGCGACTACGTGATCCTCAACTGGCGTGCCGTGTGCGGCCAGTGCCGCAGCTGCCTTCGGGGTCGGCCGCATCTGTGCTTCAACACCCACAACGCGACGCAGAAGATGACGCTCACCGATGGCACCGTGCTGTCACCGGCGCTCGGCATCGGTGCGTTCGTGGAGAAGACCTTGGTCGCCGCCGGTCAGTGCACCAAGGTCGATCCGCAGGCACCTGCGACGGCCGCTGGCCTGCTCGGCTGCGGCGTGATGGCTGGCCTCGGCGCCGCGCTCAACACCGCACCGGTGCAGCGCGGCGACTCGGTGGCGGTGTTCGGATGCGGCGGCGTCGGTGACGCGGCCATCGCCGGCGCGCTGCTCGCCGGTGCGGGCACGATCATCGCGATCGACATCGACGACCGCAAGCTCGAGTGGGCGAAGGACTTCGGCGCCACGCACACCTGCAACTCCTCCACCACCGATCCGGTCGAGTACGTGCGCAGCGTCACCGGTGGCAATGGCGCCGACGTGTGCATCGAGGCGATCGGCAACCCCGCCGTGTATCGCCAGGCGTTCGAGGCCCGCGACCTCGCCGGCACCGTGGTGCTGGTCGGCGTGCCGAATCCCGCACACACGCTCGAGCTGCCGTTCATCGAGGTGTTCGGCCGCGGTGGCGCGTTGAAGAGCAGTTGGTACGGCGACTGCCTGCCGAGCCGCGACTTCCCGCTGCTGATCGACCTCTACTTGCAGGGTCGGCTCGACCTCGACCGGTTCGTGTCGGAGACGATCACGATCGACGACGTGGAGGAGGCGTTCCACAAGATGGAGCGCGGAGAGGTGCTCCGCAGCGTCGTCGTGATGTAGCGGTTGCCGCGCTGCGCTACTGGCGCACCTGGGCGTACTCGATGACGCGGTTCACCACGTCATCGCTGGCCTTCGCAAGTGAGCCCGAGTCGAACGGCGGCTGCGGGTCGTACTCGATCATCAGTTGCGACGCCATCGCCGCGGTTGCGTCGCGCAACAACTCGACGAGGCGGAGCGCCATGTCGATGCCGCTCGACACACCTGCGGCCGTGATGATCCGCTGGTCGAGATGCTCGACCACTCGCTCGGCCACCGGCGTGGCACCGGTCGCCTCGAGCGCCGGATAGGTCGACCAGTGCGTGGTGGCCGTGAGGCCCTTGAGCAAGCCTGCGGCACCGAGCACGAGCGAGCCGGTGCACACCGAGGTCGTGTACGTGGTGGTCTGGTGTGCGTGGCGGACCCACTCGAGCACTCGCTCGTCGGTCATCAGCGGCCGGGTGCCGACGCCACCGGGGAACACGATGATGTCGGGCGCGGCGACCTCTTCGAACGTGGCGTCACGGATGAGTCCGAGAAAGCCGTTCTCGCTGCGGACCTCGCCGCGCTCGTGCCCGATGAACACGATGTCGAGACCGGGGATGCGCTGCAGCACCTCGTACGGCCCGATGCCGTCGAGCACGGTGACCTGTGGGAACAGCGGGATGGCGATGAGCATGAAGGGCCCTCTCTCGGTGACTCGTCGACAGTCTGGCGATCGGTGCTGCTGGCGTCAACGGCATCAGCCGCACGTTCAGGACACACCTGACGACATGTCTCGCGGTCGCCGCTCGTCCGTACACTCGCCGCCATGGATCTCCGCATCGGCGTCACCCAGGCCCCCCGTGAAGTCAACATCGAGCTGGACGACGAGACCGATCGCGCAGCGCTGAAGGCGCAGATCGAGGCGGCGCTCACGGGTGCGGTCGACGTGCTCTGGATGGTCGACAAGAAGGGTCGCGACATCGCCGTGGCGTCGGCCAAGATCGCCTACGTCGAAATCGGCTCCACCGACGGCGACCGCAAGATCGGATTCGGCGGCTGACCCTCCTCGATCGGCAGCTCCTCTTCGTCACCGGTAAAGGCGGCGTCGGGAAGACCACCACTGCTGCCGCGCTGGCCGAGCTCGCCGCGAGCACGGGGATGCGCACGTTGGTGTGCGAGATGGATGCGAAGGGTGCTCTGGCGGCGGCCTTCGACGTCGTTGCCCTCACGTTCGAGCCGACGGCCCTCTCCGACGGGTTGTACGGCATGGCGATGAACACCGAGGATTCGCTGCGCGAGTACCTGCGGTTGTTCGTCCGGATCCCGCTGATCGCGAAGATCGGTCCGCTGGCCCGCACGTTCGACTTTGTCGCCGACGCAGCACCCGGGGTGAAGGAGATCCTCGCCGTGGGCAAGCTCTGCTACGAGGTGGCCGAACGCCACTACGACCTCGTGGTGGTCGATGCCGAGGCGAGCGGCCACATCGTCGCTCAGATCGCGGCGCCGAGGGTGATCCGGCAACTCGTGCAGGTGGGCCTGGTCCGCGATCAGACCGCGTGGATGCTCGACATCCTCGACGACCACGAACGCACCGGTCTCGTGGTCGTCACCACGCCGGAGGAGATGCCGGTCACCGAGTCGATCGAACTCATCGAACGTGTGCGCACCGAGACGAAGGTCGCCCTTGCTGCGGTCATCGCCAACCGAGTGCTGCCGGCGTTGTTCAGCGACCGCGAGGCCGACGTCTTCGCCCGCCTGCAGGGTGCCTCCGCACAGGCCGCGCTCATCGACCACGCAGGGCCGAAGGTCGGCTCGGTGTTCGCCGCGTCGGCCACGCTCGAGAGCCGTCGCCGCGTGGGCGCTGGCCACCTCGACCGACTGCGCAACGCATTGACCGACGAGGTGCCGTTGCTCATCGTGCCCGAGCTGTTCACCCGCGCCACCGGTCGGCGCGTCGTCACCTTGGTGGCCGAATCGATCCGCGACGAGATCGTCTGATGGCACGCAACGGGCTCGACGCGCTCCTCGCCTCGAAGGAGATGATCGTCGTGTGCGGCAGCGGCGGCACCGGCAAGACGACGGTCTCGGCCGCGCTCGGGGCGATCGCCGCGCAGCGGCTGGGAGCGCGGGTGCTGGTGCTCACCGTCGATCCTGCGCGCCGACTCGCCACGGCGCTCGGTCTCAGCGCGCTCGGCAACGCAGAAGTGCTGGTCGATCCGGCGTTGCTCGGTGGCGATGGCGACGGCGAACTGTGGGTCGCGATGCTCGACACGAAGGCCGGGTGGGACGAGCTGATCCGTCGCCACGCACCCGACCCGGCGCTGCGCGACAAGGTGCTCGCCAACCCGCTCTACCAGAACATCACGGGTCGCTTCATCCACAGTCACGACTACCTGGCGATGGAGCG
This sequence comes from Ilumatobacteraceae bacterium, assembly GCA_049318665.1. Classification (GTDB taxonomy): domain Bacteria; phylum Actinomycetota; class Acidimicrobiia; order Acidimicrobiales; family Ilumatobacteraceae; genus VFMC01. The sequence goes on from JBMOFX010000140.1 coordinate 6,522, forward strand.
CTTGCACGAGGTGCACGCGTCGGGTCGATACGACCTCGTCATCATCGACACGCCGCCGTCGCGCAACGCGCTCGACCTGCTCGACGCGCCCGGACGGATGAAGGAGTTCTTCGGGAGTCGGCTGCTGCGCTGGCTCACCGTGCCGTATCGATCGCGGCTGTTCACGGTCGCATCGAAGCCCTTCTACCAAGTGGCCGACCGGGTGCTCGGCTCGCGCTTCCTGCAAGACATCGCCGAGTTCTTCGTGCTGTTCCAGACGATGGAGCAAGGGTTCGTCGCGAGAGCGAACGACGTCGAGCGCCTGCTCGTCGACCCGCGAACGGCGTTCGTGGTGGTGTCCACGCTCGAAGCCGCGCCGGCGTACGAGGCGGCCTTCCTCGCCCGCGAGTTGCAACGTCGCCGGATGCAGCTCGGTGCGATCGTCCTCAACCGCACCCTGCCGGCGTTCCTCCGCAGTCGAGATGTCGCTGCGGCGGCGCGTCGTCTGCGCAACGTCGCCGACGACCACGCGGCCGTGGACGAGGTGGCAAGAATCGCCGAGGCCGACACCGACGACGTGCACACGGTGCTCGTGGAGGTGAGCGAGCGGTTCCGTGACGTT
>JBMOFX010000141.1:0-7016 GCA_049318665.1 Ilumatobacteraceae bacterium
CCCGTCGTGCCGCTCGTGTAACACATCGCCATCCCGGCCTTCTCGTCGACGTCGGGATACTCGAACCCGGTCGGTGCGGCGGCCAGCAGCTCGTCGTAGTCGAGGAGACCCTCGCCGAGCCCGGAGGTGTCGCCCGTGCCCTTCACGATGATGTGCTCAACGGTCGTCAGCTCGTGACGCACCCGCGCAAGGAGCGGCGCGATCGAGGCGTCGATGATGATCACCTTGTCCTCGGCGTGATTGATCACGTAGGCAAGCTGCTCGGGGAACAAGCGGATGTTGAGCGTGTGCAGCACCGCACCCATGCACGGGATCGCGAGGTAGGCCTCGAGGTGCGTCTGGTTGTTCCACATGAACGTTCCGACGCGATCGCCCATCCCCACACCGAGCGACGTGAGCGCCGCGGCCAGTCGATCGGCCCGCTCGGCCACGTCCGCGAACGTCGCCTCGGTGTAGCCATCACCCGTGTAGGTAATCACCTTGCTGTTGGCGTGCGCTCGACGACCGAACTCGTAGAGCGGCTTGATCGTGAGCTGGTAGTCGTCCTGCATCGTGCTCTGCAGCATGGGATCCCCCTCGTGCACCGAACCGGCGCGTCGCCTGTGATGCGGCGAGACTAGTGATCGGTCGGCTTCAATGAAGGGCCGTGACGACGACCGACGTGCCCCAGCAGACCATCGTGACCCTCGACCTCGAGGGGGTGCTCGTTCCCGAGATCTGGATCGCGGTCGCCGAGCGCACCGGCATCGACGCGTTGCGACGCACCACACGCGACGAGCCCGACTACGACGTGCTGATGAAGGGTCGCCTCGCGATCCTCGCCGAGCACGGGCTCACGATGAGCACCATCAGCGATGTCATCGCTGGCCTCGAGCCGTTAGAGGGCGCGAAGGCCTTTCTCGACGAGCTGCGCTCGCGCACGCAGGTGATCATCCTGTCCGACACGTTCGAGCAGTTCGCTGCGCCGCTGATGCGCCACCTCGGGATGCCGACCATCCTCTGCCACCAGCTCGTCGTGGCCGACGACCGCATCGTCGACTACCGCTTGCGGATGCCAGACCAGAAGCGCCACGCCGTCGAGGCACTGCGGTCGCTCAACTACCGCGTCGTCGCCGCAGGCGATTCGTACAACGACTCGGCGATGCTCGGCGCCGCGCACGTCGGGTTCTGGTTCCACGCGCCCGACTCGATTGCTCAGCAGTTCCCCGCGTTCGCACCGAAGCACACGTTCGACGAGTTGCTCGACGCGATCACCACTGCGCTTCGATGAGCGAGTCAACGGACCACCTCGATGCCGAGGCGGTGCGTGCGATCCACGAGTTGGTGGAGCGGACGGCCGCGGAGCACCACTGTCCGAGCATCTCGTGGCGGATCAGCGTGGGTGACCGCGACGGCGACGGCGTCGTGCTCGATGGATCGTTCGGCGACGTGGAGGGACGCGCGCCGACGAGCGACACCGTCTACCGCATCGCGTCGATGACGAAGAGCTTCACCTGCGCCGCGATCCTCGCGTTGCGCGACGAGGGCGTGTTCTCGCTCGACGATCCGATCGAGACGCACGCGCCCGAGCTCGCGGTCGTTCGCGCACCCACCAGTGACGCCGGGCCGATCCGCATCCGGCACCTGATGACGATGTCGTCGGGCCTCGCCACCGACGACGCGTGGGCTGATCGGCACCTCGACATCTCGATCGACGACCTCGACGCAGCCCTCCGCGTCGGCACCCTGTTCGCTGCCGCACCGGGCACCGTGTGGGAGTACTCGAACCTCGGCTTCGGCCTGCTCGGCCGCGTGGTACGTCGCGCCACCGGCAGGCCGGTGCAGGAGCACGTCACCGAACGCTTGCTCGAACCGCTCGGCCTCACCCGAACGACGTGGGTGCAGCCGAACCACGACAACTGGGCGCGGCCGTTCCGCGAGCAGGACGGCGCGTTCGTGCCCGACCCGGCGCCGCTGCTCGGTGACGGCGAGATCGCCCCGATGGGCGGGCTCTGGAGCACCGTCGACGACCTCTCCCGCTGGGCGCGATGGCTCGACGACGCAACCCCCGCACGAGACGGTGCCGACGTCGGCCCGCTCAGCCGCGCGTCGCGTCGCGAGATGCAGGAAATCCAGCGCTACAGCGAGGTCGCCGACCTCGCTGGCGTCGGCGCACCGACCGGCTACGGGTATGGCCTGCGGGTGCGCGACGACCCGACCCTCGGTCGCGTGGTCGCACACTCCGGCGGTGTGCCCGGCTACGGCACGAACATGCGCTGGATCGCCGGACGCCGCATCAGCGCGGTCGCGCTCGCCAACGTCACCTACGCACCCATGGCCACCCTCACGCAGCAGATGCTGATCGCACTCCACGACCACGGCGCGCTGCCCGCAGCACCGCCCGTCACCGCGCCGCTCGTCGAGGCACTCGGCCGCCAACTCGTCGATCTGCTCGCCGATTGGGACGACACGCGGGCCACCGAGTTGTTCTCCGACAACGTGGCGCCCGACGAGTCGTTCGATCGCCGCCGACAGGCTGCCGCCGAACTCGTCGCCTCGTTCGGTGGCTCGTTGACGATCAACGCCGTCACGGCCCGCCACCAGACGTCGGGCTCGATCGAGGTGGCCGGCACGACGGGCGCCACCGCCACGATCGAGCTCACCGTCGCGCCAATCGCGCCCCCGCGGATCCAGACCTACTCGATCGAACGCTGACCGGGTCTTTGGTCCCGACCGGCGGGGACCTGCGCCCCTGACCGCCGCATCGGCCCCATCGGTACCTTCGTCTCGTGCTCCCGTCGTCTGTCTCCCCCCGCCGAATTCGCCGCACTGCCCTCGCTGGGCTCGCACTCGTTGCGCTGGCGGCCACCTCGTGTTCCGACGACGCTGCGGATGCGGCCCCGCCGTCCACCACGGTGGCGAACACCGTCGCACCCACCACCACGCTGATGCCGCCTGCGATGTACGACATCGTGGGCACCGCACTGAAGAACGTCGTGTTCACCCAGTTGGCCGGGATGGTGCTCGATGCGGGTCTCGTCGACACGCTTCGCGGCGGGGAGTTCACCGTCTTCGCCCCCACCAACGATGCGTTCGACAAGTTGCCGCTCGAGACGCTGCACAGCGTGCAGGACGACCCGGAGCTGCTGGCGACGGTGCTCACGTACCACGTGGTCCCCGGCACGATCCTGCTGAAGGACCTCAAGGACGGTCCGCTCGAGACCGTGGCCGGCATCGACCTCACCGTCAGCCGCGACGGCGACACCGTGCTGATCAACGGCTTCCCGATCGCTGCCGGCGACGTGCTCGCCACCAACGGCGTCATCCACGTGATGGGTGATGTGCTGGTCCCGCCTGCAGGCTGAGTGGTAGCAATGCGCCGGTGATCGACCGGCGGTACGCATGAACATCGGGCTGTGCCTCACCTACGCCGACGTACTCGCAGCCGCCGCGCGCATCGAGGGCGCGATCGGCAGGTCTCCCGCCGCCATCTCGCACACGCTGTCCGACATCACGGGTGCCGAGGTGTGGATCAAGTTCGAGAACCTGCAGTACACGGGTTCGTTCAAAGAGCGCGGCGCACTCAACCGGCTCAGCTTCCTCACGGCCGAGGAGCGCGCTCGTGGTGTGGTGGCAATGTCGGCCGGCAACCACGCCCAAGGATTGGCGCACCACGCGCACCGCCTCGGCATCCACGCCACGCTCGTCATGCCCGTCGGCACACCGATGGTGAAGATCGCCCGCACCCGCGACCTCGGCGCCGAGGTGATCGTCGCCGGCATCAACCTCATCGAGGCCCACGAGCACGCGCTCGCACTCGCCCGTGATCGCGGGTTGGTGTTCGTGCCGCCCTACGACTGCCCGATCGTGATGGCAGGCCAGGGAACCGTGGCGCTCGAGTTCCTCGACCAGGTGCCGCAACTCGACAGCATCGTCGTGCCCGTCGGTGGCGGCGGGCTGCTGGCCGGTTGCCTCGTCGCCACCCACGGCGCTCGGCCCGACGTCGACGTGATCGGGGTGCAGGTGTCGAGCTACGCCGCGTTCGACGGTGCGATGCATCCCGATCATCTGATCGACCGGCCGCTCGGTGGCGACACCATCGCCGAGGGCATCGCCGTGGCGCGACCCAGCGCTCGAGCCATCCGCGTTGCCGAGCACTTCGACACGCCGATCGTGGTGGTCGACGACGCGACCGTCGAGGAAGCCGTGGCGCTCTACCTGGAGATCGAGAAGGTGGTGGCCGAGGGAGCTGGCGCTGCCCCGCTCGCCGCGCTGCTCACCGATCCCAAGCGGTTCGCCGGTCGCACCGTCGGCCTGCTGCTCTCCGGCGGCAACATCGACTTGCGCGTGCTCGCCTCGGGCATGCTGCGCGCCCTCGCCCGCACGGGTCGGCTCACCACGCTGTCGGTGGCGCTGCCCGACACGCCGGGTTCGCTGCACCGCCTCACCGGCGTGCTCGCGGCCGAGGGGGCGAACGTCGTAGAGCTGTCACACGACCGGATGCGCCTCGGTGCACGGCTGCGCTCGGCGGTGGTGGAGGTGCAGGTGGAGACCGTCGATCGAACGCACGCGGAGCAGGTCGTCGTCGCGCTCGTCGCGGCCGGGTTCGACGTCACCGTGCACGACTAATCCGACGAGACGATCGCGTCGCCTGACTGGGTACGTTGCAGTCATGACCGCTCCCCTCGCGTACACCCTCCCGGACCTTCCCTACGACCACAGCGCCCTGGCACCCCACCTCTCCGCCCAGCTCATGCACCTCCATCACGGCAAGCACCACGCCGCCTACGTCACGGGCGCGAACGAGACCGTCGAGCGGCTGAACGAAGCAGAGCCCTGGCAGGTTCCCGGCCTCGAGCAGTCACTCGCCTTCCACCTCGGCGGCCACCTCCTCCACTCGCTGTTCTGGGAGAACCTCAGCCCCAACACGGGCCAGGAGATCACCGGTGAACTGCGCGCCGCGATCGTCGACTCGTTCCACTCGGTCGAGCAGTTCACGACCCTGTTCACGAACGCGCTCAACACCGTGCAGGGCTCGGGCTGGGCGGTGCTCAGCTGGGAGTCGCTCGGCCAGCGCCTCGTGGTGCAGCAGGTGAAGGACCATGACGGCGCGCACGTGGCGGCCTCGCAGCCGATCATCGTGGCCGACGGGTGGGAGCACGCTTACTACCTCGACTACCACAACGAGAAGGCTCGTTGGGCGGCGACGTTCTTCCAGCTCGCCGATTGGGAGACGGCAGTACGCCGCTTCGACACCGCACGGAACGTGAAGGCACTCGCCTAGCGCGTGCCATCCTGAGACCTGGCATGGCTCGATCGAACCACCCTCCTCAACGTGCCAGGCCTCAACGCGCGGGGCCTCGGCGCGCAGGGCCGCGTGATGCCGCCGCCGTCGAGCAGCGTGGTGCCGTGCTCGACGCGCTGCGCAGCGCAGGCCGCACCGCGCCCCCGCCGTCACTCCCCATCGCCGAGCGGTGGGACGATCTGCGCGATGCCGTGCGCGACCACCAGGTCGTCATCGTCGCCGGCGAGACCGGGTCGGGCAAGAGCACGCAACTCCCCAAGTTGTGTCTCGAGCTCGGCCGTGGCGTCGAGGGCCTCATCGGGCACACGCAGCCCCGCCGCGTGGCGGCTCGCACGATCGCTGAGCGCGTCGCCGAGGAGCTGGGTGTCGAGCTCGGCTCGGCAGTCGGGTACACCGTGCGCTTCACCGATCAGGTGAGCGACGGCACGCTCGTGAAGGTGATGACCGACGGCATCTTGCTCGCCGAGGTGCAACGCGACCGCCTCTTGCGCCGCTACGACACGATCATCGTCGACGAGGCCCACGAGCGGAGCCTCAACATCGACTTCCTGCTGGGCTACCTCGCCCAGCTGTTGCCGCAACGCCCCGATCTCAAGCTGATCATCACCTCGGCCACCATCGACACCGAACGCTTCGCGACGCACTTCGGTGGGGTGCCCGTCATCACGGTGAGCGGACGGACGTATCCGGTGGAGGTGCGGTATCGACCCTTCGGCGCCGACATCGACGGGGTGGCCGACGACCGCGATCAGGTGCAGGCCGTCTCCGATGCGATCGACGAGCTCGCCGATGCCGGCCCCGGCGACGTGCTCGTGTTCCTCAGTGGCGAGCGCGAGATCCACGACATCGCCGACCACCTCCGACGCCGCGAGCTGCGCGGCACCGAGGTGCTCCCGCTCTACGCACGCCTGTCGTCGGCCGAGCAGCACCGGATCTTCCAGCCGCACACGGGGCGGCGCATCGTGCTGTCCACCAACGTGGCCGAGACCTCGCTCACCGTGCCGGGCGTGCGCTACGTGATCGACGCCGGCGCGGCGCGCATCTCGCGCTACAGCCATCGCCTCAAGGTGCAGCGCCTCCCGATCGAAGCGGTGTCGCAGGCCTCGGCCAACCAGCGCGCCGGTCGCTGCGGTCGTGTCGCACCCGGCATCTGCATCCGCCTCTACGCGGAAGACGACTTCCTCACTCGCGACGAGTTCACCGAGCCCGAGATCCTCCGCACCAACCTGGCTTCGGTGATCTTGCAGATGACCGCTCTCGGGCTCGGCGACGTCGACGCGTTCCCGTTCCTCGACCCGCCCGACCGGCGCGCCGTGCGCGACGGCTACGCATTGCTCGACGAACTCGGCGCGCTCACCGAGGCGCGCGACGACACGGCCGAACGCGGCCTCACCGAGGTCGGCCGTCGCCTCGCGCGTCTCCCCGTCGACCCGCGCCTCGGCCGCATGGTGCTCGAAGCCGATCGGCACGGCTGCGTGCGCGAGGTGCTGGTGATCGCGTCGGCGCTGTCGATCCAAGACCCGCGTGAACGACCTGCCGAGCACCGTCAAGCTGCCGACGAACTGCATCGCCGCTTCCAAGTGGACGGCTCCGACTTCCTTGCGTTGGTGCGCCTGTGGGACCACCTCCGCGAGCAGCAGCAGGCGCTGTCGAACAGCCAGTTCCGCAAGCTGTGCCGGGCGGAGTACCTCAACTACCTCCGCGTGCGCGAGTGGCAAGACCTCTACAGCCA
>JBMOFX010000142.1:0-6958 GCA_049318665.1 Ilumatobacteraceae bacterium
GTCGGGGTTCAGGTCGTTCACGATGACGGTGGCGCCATCCGCGGCGAGACGACGAGCGAACGCTGCCCCCAGGCCCGACCCGGCCCCGGTGACGAACGCGATCTGACCCTGCAACGTGGCTGAGCTCATGCGCCGCAATCTAGGTGCTGTTGCGGTCGCGGCCTGCCTTGTACGCTCGGCACTCGATGGACGCCACCGCAGCGCACGTGGGGAGCCACAAGTACCTGACGGCACCGAACGTGTTCACCCTCGTCCGTCTCTGCTGCATCCCGCTGTTCCTGTACCTGCTGTTCGGGCGTGACAACCGAGCGGCAGCGGCCTGGTTGCTCGGCGGCCTCGGAGCCACCGATTGGGTCGACGGTTGGCTGGCCCGCCGATTCGACCAGGTGAGCGAGTTCGGCAAGATGTTCGACCCGACCGCCGACCGCATCCTCTTCGTCGTTGCGATCACCGCGATCATCATCGATGGATCCGCGCCGCTGTGGTTCTGCATCGCCGTGCTTGCGCGGGAAGTGATCGTCGGCGGTGCCGTTGCCATCGCCACCCTTGCGTTCCACATGCCACGCTTCGACGTCACGTACTGGGGCAAGCTCGCCACGTTCCTGCTGATGTTCGCGTTCCCCGGCTTCATGCTCGGCGCCACCGATTTTCCTGGTCACACCGGGTTCCTGATCACGGCGTGGATCGTCGGGATCCCGGGCCTCGTGCTGAGCTACTGGACGGGAGTGCAGTACATCCCCACGATCAGAGCGGGTATCGCAACCGGTCGGGCTGCGCGCGCATGAACCTCGGAGGTCCTTCATGAAGGCAGTGATCATGGCCGGTGGCGAAGGCACCCGTCTCCGGCCGCTCACGTCGAACGCTCCGAAGCCGATGCTGCCCGTGGCGAACCGGCCGATGATGGAGCACATCGTGACGCTCCTCAAGCAACACGGCTTCGACGACATCACCGTCACCGTGGCGTTCCTGGCCAACCACATCAAGACGTATTTCGGCGACGGCAGCGACTTCGGCGTCACCATGCGGTACACCGACGAGCCGATCCCGTTGGGGACGGCGGGCAGCGTCGGCAACGCTCGGGCATTTCTCGACGAGACGTTCCTCGTGATCTCGGGCGACGTGCTCACCGACATCGATCTGAGCAAGGTCCTCGAGTTTCATCGCGAGAAGCAGGCGGTCGCCACGATCGGCCTCACCGCAGTGGAGAACCCGTTGGAGTTCGGGATCGTCATCACTCGGGAGGACGGCTCGATCGAACGCTTCCTCGAGAAGCCGACCTGGGGCCAGGTGTTCAGCGACACCATCAACACCGGCATCTACGTGTTCGAGCCGGAGATCTTCGACTACATCCCCGAGGGTCGCAGCGTCGACTTCTCCGGCGAGGTGTTCCCCGCACTGCTCGCCGCCGGCAAGCCACTGGTGGGGGCGCTCGTGGAGGGCTACTGGGAAGACGTCGGGACGCTGGAGGCGTACTTGTCGTCGCACAAAGACGTACTCGACGGCAAGGTGAGCGCCGACGTGCCTGGCTTCCTCGTCAACGACGGCGTGTGGCTGGGGGAGGGGGCCGAGGTGTCGCCCGATGCCGAGGTCGTCGGACCGTGCGTCATCGGACCCGGGTGCACCGTCGAGGCCGGTTGCCGCATCGGGGAGTACACGGTGCTCGGCTCGAACGTGCGCGTGCTGCGCGATGCGACCATCGAACGATCGGTCTTGCACGACAACGTCTACGTCGGCACGCGTTCGCAGTTGCGTGGTGCCGTCGTCGGTCGGAGCAGCAGTATCCGCAACAACGTGCGCGTCGACGAAGGTGTGGTCATCGGTGACGAGGTGTTCGTGGGCAACGACGCCGTCATCACCGGCGACGTGAAGATCTTCCCGTTCAAGACGGTCGAGGACGGCGCCGTCGTCAACAGCAGCATCGTGTGGGAGAGCAAGGGGGCACGCAGCCTCTTCGGCCGCGATGGCGTGAAGGGTCTCGCCAATGTGGACGTCACCCCGGAGATGGCGGTGCGCGTCGCCCTCGCGTATGGCACGGCGCTCCGGAAAGGCACCACGGTCGTCACGTCTCGCGATTCCAGCCGCGCCGCACGGATGCTGAAGCGAGCGGTGATGGCGGGCCTCAACGCCGCGGGCATCGACGTCCTCGACCTCGAGGTCGCCAGCGTGCCGGTCACCCGCTTCCTGGTGCGTTCTCCGCGTGCGTTCGGCGGCCTCACCGTGCGTCTCGATCACGACGATCCGACGTGCGTCGTCATCCGCTTCTTCGACTCCGCTGGCACCGACATCACCGAAGACGCCCAGCGCAAGATCGAGCGGCTCTTCCAGCGCGAAGACACCCGACGGGCACTCGCCGAGGAGGTCGGCGACATCCAGTTCCCGCCGCGTGCGCTCGAGGAATACACGGTCGCACTCGAATCGACGGTCGAGCCGGCTGCGATCCGAGCGGCCCGGTTCAAGCTGGTGGTCGACTACTCATTCGGCGCGGCCAGCACGGTGATGCCGACGCTGCTCGGCAAGCTCGGCGCCGACGTTCTGGCGGTGAACCCGTACGTCTCCACCGCAGGACGAGTCGGCTTCGACGCCGACCAGGCGTTGCAGCGGGTTGCGGGCCTCGTGCGGGCATCGGGGGCGCATCTCGGCGCGATGATCGATGCCGATGGCGAGCGACTCCGTCTCGTCGACGATCAGGGTCGGATGCTCGACGACACCGAGGCGCTGCTGGCGTTCGTGGAGCTCGTCTCCGGCTATCTCCTCGGTGACTCGATCGCCCTGCCGGTCAACGTCACCTCCCGCGCTGCCGACATCGCCGGCGCTCACGGCGTGCTGCTGAAGCCCACCAAGCTGTCCGCCCCGGCGATCATGGCGGCCGCGACGGAGCCCGGTGTCGGGTTCGCTGCCGACGGTCGCGGTGGGTACATCCTGCCGGGGTTCCTGCCCGCGTTCGATGGCGCGGCTGCCTTGCTCAAGATGCTCGACCTGCTCGCACGGAGTGGACGATCGTTGAGTGAGGTGGTCGACGCGCTGCCGAAGGTGCACCTGGTCCACGAGACCGTCATCACGCCATGGGAGCAGAAGGGCCTCGTGATGCGCTCGTTGATGGAGATGGGCTCCCGCAACGTCGAATTGGTCGACGGTGTGCGGATCGTGCACGCGGACGGGTGGATGCTCGCGCTTCCCGATCCGGAGGAGCCGATCACCCACGTGTGGGCGGAGGCGTCGACCGACGCCGAGGCCAAGCAACTCGCGCAGGAGTACGCGCGCCGCATCCGCCAGCTGCTGCGCTGAGCTCGGTTCGTGGGCAGCTACCGTTGCCGGCATGTCGATCCCTGAACACTTGCGCTACTCCAGTGACCACGAGTGGATCTCGGTCGAGGGCAGCACCGCTCGCATCGGCATCACCGACTACGCGCAAGACGCGCTCGGCGACGTTGTCTACGTGCAAGTGCCGCGGCTCGGTGCCTCCGTCGCCGCGGGGGAGACGCTGAGCGAGGTCGAGAGCACGAAGTCGGTGAGCGATATCTACGCGCCGGTCACGGGCACGATCACCGCGGTCAACGAGTCCTTGGCCGACGCGCCGGAGACGCTCAATGGCGATCCGTACGGTGCGGGCTGGATCTGCGAGATCTCCGTGGCCGATGCTTCGGCGTTCGATGGGCTTCTCGACGCAGCGGGTTATCGCGCCTTGGTGGACGGCTAGTATCGGCCCACCCATGGGCTCTGTCTTCTGCAATCAATGCGGCCATCGCAACGCTGGCGACGCTGCTTTCTGCTCGTCGTGCGGCGCGATCTTGCCGCAAGCAGCCGATCTCACGATCACCCTCGCGAAGGTCGATCCGCTCCAGGATGCGCCCGGCCCCGCCGACGACACGCTGGTGTCGCTGGCCGACTTGCCGAGCGGTGTCCCGTCGTTGGTGGTCCGCAGCGGCTCCCAGGCTGGTGCCGTGTTCCCGCTTCGGGCCCCGCTCACGCGGCTCGGGCGCCACCCCGACAGCGAGATCATGCTCGACGACATCACCGTGTCACGGCGTCATGCCGACATCGCGCTCGACGGGGACACCTGGGTGGTCAGAGATGCCGGTTCCCTCAACGGAACCTACGTCAACCTCGAACGAGTCGACAGCGCTGCGTTGAAGCAAGGTGACGAGTTGCTCATCGGGAAGTTCCGTCTCGTGTACTTCGCCCGCGGGGTTGCGGGGTGACGAGCAACGTCAACGAGCGTCCGTACATGTCGATCGGCGAGGTACTCGGCCTCCTGCTCGAGGAGTTCCCGGACGTCACGATCTCGAAGATCCGGTTCCTCGAGAGCCAGGGCCTGATCGAGCCGGAACGTACGGCCTCGGGCTACCGGAAGTTCTTCGACGCCGACATCGAACGGCTGCGGGTGATCCTGCGGGAGCAGAAGGAGAACTTCCTGCCGCTGCGCGTGATTCGCGATCGGCTCGAGACCGGGGAAATCGACGACTCCGGCGCGATCCCGATCCCGACTCCGATCCCGACGGTCGCCGCCGAGCCGAACGTCACCCAGCTCAATCGCGGCCTGCGCAACGTTCGCACGGCCGACGAGATCGCCACCGACATTGCGGTGTCTGCGGCCACCCCCGACGTCACCACCGATCGGCATCCAGCGGCCCAGGGGCGGGCTCGCCCACTGGCAACGATGGCAGCAGTGACGGCAGTGCCGACCATCGAGCCGACCATCGAGCCGGCCTCGGTCCGGTCGGAGCTGTACGACGCCAGCGAGGTGTGCGACCTCGCCGGCATCGCCGCCGAGCAGCTCGACGATCTCCGCTCGTTCAGCCTGGTCGCCCCGCGCGGTACCGGGGCGGCGGCCACGTTCACGGGTGACGACCTCGCAGTGGCACAGGCTGCTGCCGGGTTCCTTGCCCGCGGTATCGATGCGCGTCACCTTCGATCGTGGCGACAGTCGGCCGAGCGCGAGGCCGGGCTCTACGAGCAGCGGATCCTTCCGCTGCTGCGACAGCGCAACCCGCAATCACGCGAGGATGCCGTCACACTGCTCGCCGAGTTGGCTGATCTCGGCGCCGAGTTGCGGCAGGCGCTCATGACCGGGTTGTTGCGCCAGCACCTCGATCGCTGAACTGCGGTACCATCGCCCACGTGGTGCCGATGGAGCTGGTGGGTGTTCGAGTCGAGGTGCCGGCGAACACGCCGGTCGTGATCCTGCGCGAGCAGACCGGCGTCGGTCGATTGCTGCCGATCGTGATCGGCACTCCCGAAGCTGCGTCGATCCACGCTGCACTCGAGGGCATCGAGCCGCCCCGGCCGCTCACCCACGACCTGTTCGTGCAGGTACTCGAACGGTTGCACACGACGCTCGACCGTGTTGTCGTCACCGAAGTCCGCGATCACATCTTCTACGCGGAGTTGCACCTCGTCACGAACAACATCGCCCAAGTGATGTCGAGCCGCCCCTCCGACGCCATTGCCCTCGCGGTGCGAACCGGCACCCCGATCTTCGCGACCGAGAGCCTGTTGCTCGTGGCCGCCTCCGTGCCGCCAGCGCTCGACGACGTCGAAGACGACGAGGCGATCCTCGACGAGTTCCGTGAGTTCCTCGACGATCTCGACCCCGAGGACTTCAAGGGCGACTGAGTGATTGACGGTCGCGCGTGCGGCCGGTAGGGTTCGGCGACCCAATCGCACCGGCGTAACTACGCCGATGTCGTGGGTATCCGCTCATGAGCACTGGCGAGGCACGAACGATGACCGAGACCCACCTCGAGACCGGCTTCAGCGGCACCCGTGCCGCCAAGATCGTCGGGATCTCCTATCGCCAACTCGACTACTGGGCGCGAACCGACCTGGTCCGCCCGTCGCTCAGCGATGCGAGCGGGAGCGGCAGTCGCCGTGCGTATTCGTATCGCGACCTCCTCGAACTCCGGGTGATCAAGAGCCTGCTCGATGCGGGCATCAAGCTCGAGTCCGTCCGCACAGCATTCAGCTACCTGCGCGAGCACGTCGACTCCGACATCGCGTCCGCGCACCTCGTCATCAGTGGCGGCGACGTCATCTTGTGCGACGGGGATGAACTGATCGACGTGATGCGGCGTGGCCAAGGTGTGCTCAACATCCTTGCGATCAGCGGTGTGAAGGATCATCTCGATGCCCAACTCCGGCCGGATCGCCGCGCAGCGGCACCTGCGGCGGAGCAGGCTCGCCTCGCACTCTGATGGCTGACGACGGCGAGCTCATCGAGAGCCCACTCGCCAACGTCCATCGATCTCTCGGGGCAAAGCTGGTCGAGTTCGGCGGATGGTCGATGCCGTTGGCCTATCCGACCGGCACGATCGAGGAGCACCTCGCCTGCCGGCGCGACGCGGTCGTCTTCGATGTCTCCCACCTCGGCACCGTCCGCGTCGAAGGTGCCGACGCGTTCGACGCACTGCAGTCGGCCCTCACCAACGACCTCGCCAAGATCGGCCCAGGGCGTGCGCAATACACACACCTCCTCGACGAGGCCGACGCCTCGGTGCTCGACGACATCATCGTGTGGTGGGTCGATCACGAGACCTTCGACGTCATGCCCAACGCTTCGAACACCGACGGTGTTCGCGATGCAATCGGTGGTATCGAAACCACGCAGACCCGCGCCGTGATTGCGGTGCAGGGTCCCGAGGCCCGTGCCCGATTGGCGACGGTGTTTCCTGATGCCGCAGCGGTGAAACGGTTTTGTGTGGCCACTGTTGCGTGGCAAGGCGTGAGCTGCGTTGTTGCTAGCACTGGTTACACCGGTGAGGACGGCGTGGAGATTGCAATTCCCGCCCACGCTGCTGCGTCGCTTTGGCAGCAATTGCTCGGCGCAGGAATCACGCCCGCCGGACTCGGAGCTCGCGACACGCTTCGCCTCGAAGCAGCGTTGCCGCTGCATGGTCACGAACTTGGGCCCGGCATCAGCTCACTACAAGCTGGTCTCGGCTGGGTCGTGTCGTGGACCAAG
>JBMOFX010000143.1:0-6805 GCA_049318665.1 Ilumatobacteraceae bacterium
TGACCATGGTTTCCATAGTGCGTGCCCTGCAACGTCAACACCTCCGGCTCGGTCACCGCCGGGAGCAGGATGGTCGGCTCCGGCACCTCGCTCCATGTGCCCCACACCTCGCGGCCGCTCCACCCGAACCCGAGGAACACCTCGCCTGAAGGGTTCGCTCCGGCCGCAAGGCTCCATGCCGCACCCGGTGCTGTCGGGGCCGACCGTTGCCGGTGGGCGCTCAGCTCGGTCACTGCGGGTTCGCCACCCACCTCCGACCATGCCTGCAGGCGCTGCTCCCACGGGCCGGGCCGAAGTGCGATCCACTCGCGGACGAATCGCTCGGCGGCTGCGTCGCCGTAGAACAGGTGGTCAACGAAGCGTCCGGGGGGCGGCGAGGCGAAGCGCCGGACGACCCGATCGATGGAGTCACCCCATCGGTCGATGTCGCCGAAGTGCTCCAGCACGCTGAGCAAAGCATCCGCACGGTTGATCCAGTCGGCTCTTCGCACGTCTGCCGGACGTCGTTCGAACGAGCTCCCCCATTGCGACCGGTGTGCGCGCTTGAAGTACAGGGCCGAGTCGCACCGACGGATCGGCGCGCACCCAGCGAGATAGGAGAGAAAGCCGTGCTCGAACGGGCTGGTCGAGTGCAGCGCTGCACACGGTGGCGCTGCACGTAGGAAGTCGGCGCGGATCAACCCACGAACGGGGATCCAATGCTGCTCGTCCGCGTAGTTGAGCACCCGGTCGGTGGCTGTCGGGTCGACGATGCTGTCCAGGCGCTCACGCGCGAAGCGATCCCCGAACCACTGCACGTCGGTATACGCGATGCTCGTGTCGGGCGTCCGGCCGTGGAGCAGCGCCAGTTCGCCGAGGTAGTTGTTCGATGCGAAGTCGTCCTGCTGCCAGTAGACGAAGAAGTCCGTCGTGCACTGCCCGATCAGCCAGTTGAGATTGTCGGCCCATCCGAGACGCTGCGGTTGACGCACACAGCGGAAGCGCGCGTCGTCGAGATAGGGCTCGACGACGGCGTACGAATCGTCATCACCGCCGTCGATGCTGATCAGCACCAAATCTGGCGAACGGTCCTGCTGTTGGATGCTGCGCAGCGTCTCGGACAGCGTGAGCGCACCCCGGTACACCGGTACACCCACGGTGATGCCCGTCACGCCGCCGCTCTCCGGAGCACTGCATCGGCGGCTCGTTGGCCCATGAGCGGAGCGGTGGTCCACTTCCCGGTGCTGATCGAGTGGTAGTCGCCGACAGAGTCGACGCCGATGTTGTCGCGGCGATGGAGGGCGCTGCCGGGGTCGTCGATGTCGGTGGATCCGTTCCCGACGATCACACCGCCACCCACCTCGATGTCGTCACGTTCCTGGTCGATGCTGCCGACCGCAGGCACGAGTGGGGCCAGTCCATCGAGGATCGCCGCCTTCAGTGTTCGGGCGAGGTCGAGATCAGGTCGGGCCGGCAGTGAGGCGGCGGTGTCACCGGAGGCGAAGGCCACCCGTCCCGCCGGGTACCACGACAGGTAAGCGATGTCGTCGCCGTACGTGACAACGTCGCCGAAGGGACCGAGCGCCCACGTCGCCGTCGGCAACAGGCTGCTGATGCCTGTCTTGCGGACGCGAAGGAAGTACTTGAATCGATAGTTCCACGGGCCACCGCTGACCATCCCCATCGTGCGATCGAGACGCTCCCGCGACTCCCACGACGCATTGATCACCGCGTCGAAGGGCCCCATGCGACCCGCCGCAGTGGTCACCCAGTAGCGACCGTCCACCTTGTCGACGCGGTCGACACCGACTCGGCATCGCACCTCGATCCGGCTGCGTTCGACGGCATCGACGACCCCGTCAGCCAACGCGAACGGCTCGACGGCTCGCTCCTCCGTGGCGAAGACCGCCAGGTGGCACGGTGCACCAAGTCCCCGCTCATCCCACTGATCCGCACGCAACCATGCCGCACGCCGCACCCGGGGTCGTCCCAGATAGTCGTCGGTGCCGGCGTGCACACCTATCCGCGCGATCTCGGCATCGATGTGTTCGTATCGGCGTGCCAGCTCCGCAGGGTCGACCATCGTCGCCGGATGCACCGCGTAGTCGAACGGGCGACTCACGGGCAGACAGCGCACCTTGGTCGGCAAGTGGCGGTCCAGAATGCTGCCGAAGGTTCGGGAACCCTCCGCCATCAGCCGAGAGGTGCGGCCAGAGAGGTCGTTCGCGAAGACGTAGCCGAGGTGAACCTTGCCCTCGTTGAACCGGGAGGCGCCCTGCATCGGGCTCGCCCCGGCTTCGAGGACCACGACGTCGACACCGTCGGCGGCGAGCTCGAGCGCAGCGACACACCCCGCCATTCCCCCACCGACCACGACGACGCTCACGTCAACCCGCGGTCGCGCTGCCCAGGCACTCGCTCCACCTCGACAGCCAACGTCTCCATCTCCGTTGGGACGCTACTGGTCCGCCACGGCACCGGAGTCGATACCTGGCCACAGACGGTGGACCATCAGGGACGGCTTTCGAACCGCCCGCACCACTTCGGTCGGGCCATAGAGATCCTGCCCGGCGTCCTCGCCCGGCAAGTGCGCCGCGATGTCGCGACGGGAAAGCTCCAACGGCAGCGGCGCCTGACCCGCTCCGAGGTCGACAACCTGGTCGACCTGTACGCCACAGGCATCAACGTGCGCCAACTCGCAGCGGCCACACGTCGGTATCTGGCTGGCGAACCGATGGCAAAGCTGTGCAGCGATCTCGGCATCAACCCGACCACCCTGCGCCGGGAACTCACCAAGACCGGAGTCCAGCTTCGTCCACCCGGCAGACCGCCAACCCTTCGAGACGTGTAGCGGGCCCTGGTCCTCATTGTCGACATCGGAGCCCCTGTCGGCTACGTCCAGTCGTGCCCCACGTCGATCTCGAGCGAAACCAACTCGACCGCCCCGTCTCGTCCCAGTTGGCCGACGACGGAGTAGGCACGCACAAGCACGCCGGTCGAGATCAGCACGCGGTAGTCGCGCCTCCCAGGGATGAGTTCGGCCAAATCATCGAAGCCAACCGCGAAGCGTTCGACGATCTCCAGCAACTCGAACGTCTGGAAGTCGTTGGTCGACGGCTCGCCACTCGGTCCACGTTCACCGCGGAGTTGGCGATCAAGGTCTTAGAAGAACTCAAGCGTCGCACGCACCTCGCGACGTTCACCGCTCACCCGCGCTGAGCCTCGGACTGAGCAATCCGCTCGTGAATCCTCGAGCGGGTCCGCTCGATCAAGCCCTGGGGTGCCTGCTCGAGATCGGTCACGACGCTGGCATCAAAAAGAGCGTGGCGTTCGGCAGGGCTGAGTTTCTCCAGTTCCGCTGCGGTCCAAACCTTCTGCTCCACGCACCGAACTGTACTCGTTCGGCGAGCAGCGTCAGGCCAGCGAAGCGAGCATCTGCCGCCTGTACGAAGTGCAGGACCGAGGGCTGCGGGGGCCAGGGGCGCCGGGACACTGTGAAGTGGACGACGATGCGAGTGGGCGCAGAGGGACTCGAACCCCCGACATCTTCCTTGTAAGGGAAGCGCTCTGACCAACTGAGCTATGCGCCCGATGACGGGTGGGTCATGCTAGCGATGGTCGTTCCGAGCGGCGACGAGCTGGTCGAGCAGCGCCGGGGTTGCGGCCGCGACTGGTGTGCGGCGTGCGCTCGGGTCGAGGTGGATGAGGTCGCGGCCGTGTGCGTCGACCACGGGCACCCCGGCCTCGGCGCAGATCAGCGTGGCGGCTGCGTAGTCCCACACGCCGTGCGCGTCGGCCACGCAATCGACGTAGCCGTCGAGGGTTCCGGCAGCGACGAGACACAGGTCGAGCGCAGACGCTCCGAGCATGCGCGCTTGAGCCCATCCGTAGTGGTGCGAGGGGAGGCCGTTGAGTCCGACGATCGCGTCGCCGATCGACGCGCAGCCCGAACCACCGAGCCGCTGACCGTCGAACCACGCACCGCTCCCGCGCTCGGCGGTGAAGCGGTCGCCGCTCGCCAGATTGACCACCAGCGCGGCGACGGCCTCGCCCTGCTCGACGAGGCACAGCGACGTCGCGAACCACGGCACGCCGCGGCTTGCGTTGGTCGACCCGTCGACCGGATCGATGATGACCACCTGGTCGTTGCCATCGACGAGGCGCAGTCCGCTCTCCTCCGACAGCACACCGACACCGGCCCGAGCGAGCACGGCGAGTGCGGCTGCGTCGGTCGCGAGGTCGAGTGAGTACTGGCCGTCACGCAACCCGGAGAGCCCCCGATCGGTCACGTCCGACCACGCCGCGGCAACCGCTTCGGCAACGTCGTCCAACAGGCCGATCCGGTCGTGCACCATGGGCTGCACGGTAGTGTCCTCGCCATGGCCGTCATCGACGTGGCTGGATTCGTGGCCGACTTGAAGAACCATGCGATCGACCACGGGTTCCACGTTCACGACGAACGGCACTTCGTGGAGACCTACTCGCTCCGGCAGCTGTGGGAGGTCGACCTCCACCCGGAGGAGGCCTGCAACGGCCCGATCGACCTCCACCTCTCCCTCGAAGTCGACCCACGGGCGCTGCTCGGGTTCGAGGACGAGGTGATGAAGATGGACGACCCGGAGGATGAGCCGCCGCCCGGCTTCACGTTCCCGCTGTTGTTCACGTGGACGCTGCCACCGCTGCGCAAGGCGCCCGACCTGCTGGTGCTTGCCACCGACGTCGCCGGCGTGGGTGGATTGGAGCTCCCGGTGGAGGTGTCGGCCATCGACTCGTTCGCACTCGTCACCGATGCACCCGAGCGCAGCCTGTCGCTCGTCGCTCGCATTCCGGTCGAACTCGGCGACGTCTACACCGCCAACGAAGAAGCGTTCTGCGACACGCTCATCCGCTGCCGCGATGTGAGCCTGTTCCTCCTCGACCAGGCACCCACCTGGCTCGACACCTGAAAGGTCCCGTCATGCGCGTCAGCGAACTCATCGACATCCTCAACGACCAACCCGCCGACCTCGAGGTGGAGCTCGTCTTCATCCCACCGTTCGACGAGGACAGCGAGGACATCACCGTCGACCGCTACAGCATCGCGGGGGTCCTCCCCTGGCAGGACGAAGACACGGGCGAACACGTGGTCTGGTTGTTCTGCGGTGACGACGAAGACGTCGACGACTTCATCGACGTGCTCGAAGGCGACGAAGACGACGACGACCACGCGGGCCCGAACCCCGCCTGACCCCGGCCTGATCAGGGTTCGGTGAAGCGGAAGATCCGCGTGGCAAACCCTTCGTCGTAGGCCTCGGTCGGGCTCTGACGCACCAGCGCGTCGAGGGCATGCGCATCGTCACCGACGAGGATTCGCCACTCCCCTGCCCGAACGCCGTCGAGGATCACCGTCGCTGCCTCGGCGGCCGTCATCGGTGCATCGTCACGGAACGACTCGGCCTGTGCCTGCATGCCGAGACGAAGGTCGTCGTCGCTGGCACCGGTGAGATCGAGCCCGCGCTTGGCCATCTGATCGCGAACCTCGGCGAGCTGCTCGGTGGTCATCTCCTTCGGCTCCCGGCCGAACGCGCGCTGGGAGTTGATGACGATCGACGTACCGATGTGGCCGGGCATCACGACCGACGCGCGCAGGTGCGGCGCGTTGATCCGGAAGTCGGTGATGAGTGCTTCGGTGAAGCCCTTCACCGCGAACTTCGCCGCGCTGTAGGCGGTGTGCGGGATGCCCGGGCCGAGCGAGGCCCAGAAGCCGTTGACGCTGCTCGTGTTGATGACGTGACCCTCCGGCGCGGCGAGGAGCAACGGCAGGAACGATCGGGTGCCCAGGTACACGCCTCCCCAACACACCGCGAACGTCTTCTCCCACTCGGCACGCGGGTCGGTGACGAAGCTGCCAGCGCCGCCGATACCGGCGTTGTTGAACAGCAGGTGGATGTGGTCGGTGCCGTGCTCGTCGCGCACGTGTTGCGCGAAGGCGAGGAGCTGCGCTTCGTCCGACACATCGGCGACGAACGTAGAGACGCGCGTGCCCTCGGGTGCACCGGCGAGCGCGAGGGTCGCGCTGTCGGCCATGTCGTCGGGCGACACGTCGCACATCGCCACGTGACATCCCTCCGCAGCGAGTTGGCGCACCAACTCTCGCCCCATGCCGGTGCCGCCACCGGTCACCACTGCGATCTTCGAACCGAACTGCTCCACGGCCCCTCCTCGTGTCGTCTTTCCCCGATCGACTGTAGGAGGTCGGGACGTAGGCGATGGCGTTGAACACGCCTCACCCACGACGCCTTTGCGTGTCCGGCTACCGTCGGCGCATGCCCCGACTCCGTGAAGTAGGTCGCGACGACGCCCACCCGCTGGCCCAGGCCATCTACGCGATGCTGTTCGGCGATCGAGACCCGGTGGTCGATCCAGGCACCGCGAGTGGAACGCCCGGCAACTGGTGGACGGTGTTCGCGCTCGTGCCCGACGCGTTCGACCACACCACCGCCGGTTTCCAGTTCTACCGATCGCCGAACCGCAGCCTGTCGGCGCGACTTCGTGAGCTCGGCCAGATCCGTGCTGGTTGGACGGTCGGTTCGCAGTTCGTGTTCAGCCAGCACAGCAAGGCGTGCCGCGACGTCGGCTTCACCGACGAGCAAGTCGCTGCGATCCCGTCATGGTCGGTGGCCGACTGCTTCTCCCCCATCGAACGCGCCGTGCTCGCCTACACCGACGCGCTCGTGCTGCAGCACGGCCGCGTGCCGGAGGCCGTGTTCGACGCGCTGCGCGCCGAACTCTCCGACGAGGAGATCCTCGAGCTCACCTACGTGACCACCACGTACATGATGCACGC
>JBMOFX010000144.1:0-6801 GCA_049318665.1 Ilumatobacteraceae bacterium
CTCCACGAGCGGAACGGGAGGGATTCGAACCCCCGGGCCTTGTGAGCCTTCCGCTTTCAAGGCGGATGCATTTGTCCGCTCTGCCACCGTTCCGCTCCACACGCTAGCCACGCGATTCCGTCCGGCCCCAGACTGGGGGCTGCTGGTGGCCGTCTTGGCGCTGAGCGACTCCCGGTCGGGGCGGTCAGCCGAGCAGGGCGGCTTTCACGCTCGCGGCGATGGCGGCGCCATCGGCGGTGCTGCCTGCCTTTGCTCGCACGGCTGCCACCACGCGACCCATCGCCTTCATGCCCACCGCGCCATCTGCCGCGGCGGCCGCGATTTCGGCGGCGATCAGCGCGTCGATCTCCTCGGTCGACATCGCGGCCGGCAGGTACGCCTCCAGCACGGCGGCCTCGGCGCGCTCGCTCGTCACCCGCTCCGCCCGTCCGGCCACGTCGAACGCGTCAGCTGCCTCGTGGTGCTTGCGCACCTCGACGGCGAGCACCGACTGGACCTGCTCGTCCGACAGCTCCACCACCTCGGCGCCCGCAGTCTCCGCGACAGCGATGGCCGACAGCGCCTGGCGCAGCGCGGACAGCGCCACCTCATCACGAGCCTTCATTGCCGCGGTGAGCGCGGCGTGCAGATCGGCCTTCAATGCCATGGGAGTCCTCCGGGGTTCAGCGAGTGATGTCGGCGCGCAACGACTGCACCCAGTCGTCGGCTTCGCGCCAGCGCGCGTCGGCGTGCTCGCGAGCCTCGTGCGCGTCGGCCCCGGCCGCGGGGTACGAGCCGAGGAACTTCACGCGGCCCTGCTTGGCGTGCAGCGCGCGCATCGCGTCGGCGAGCAGCTCGTCGGCCACGTGACCATCGGCGTACAGGATGAAGCAGTAGTCACCGAGCCCGCCGTCCTTGGTGGGCCGCGAAATCAGGTTCGACAGGTTGATCCGGCGCGCAGCGAACTCCTGCAGGATCGAGATGAGGCTGCCCGGCTCGTCGGCGCGCTGGTACACCACCATCGCGGTGCGATCGTGGCCGGTCGGTGCCGGCACACCCTGGCGAGCGACGAGCACGAATCGCGTCTGGTTGCCCGCATGATCGGCGATGTCGTCGGCGATCACCTCGAGGCCGTACAGCTCGGCCGCGATGCGCGGCGCCACGGCAGCCGCGCCGGGACCCATCTCGGCAACCTGGCGTGCAGCGTCGGCCGTCGAGTTGGCGGCGCGGATGTCGGCTTGCCCCACGTGCTCGCGGAGGTACGCGTGGCACTGCGCCGTGGCAACGGGGATCGACAGCACGACCTTCACGTCGTCGAGCCGCGTGCCCGCCTTCGCCACCAGGCAGTGCTCGATGTCGAGGACGACCTCGCGCTGGATCAGCAGATCGTGGCTGAACGCCAATTCGTCCTGGGTGAGGTTCACCGCGCCTTCGATCGAGTTCTCGATCGCCACGAACCCGAGGTCGACCTCACCCGCATCGACGGCATCGAGCACGTCGGGCATCGTCCGGTAGACCACGTGCTCGTGCGCGGCAAGATCGGGTTGCGACTTCAGCGCCTGCTCGGTGAACGTCCCGAGCGGCCCAAGAAACCCGATCCGTGTCATGGACGCACAGGCTACGACCTCACCCTCGCCAACTCTGGTTGCAAATACGTACGGAATTCCGTGCTTTTCGCAACCAGACGTCAGGCGAGGGCAGCCGCGACCCGCGCTTCGATGGCAGCCCCGCCGAGCTCACCCGACCAGCGGTCGAGCACCTTGCCGTCGCTGCCGACGATCACGACGTAGGGGAAGCCGCTGCCGCCCATGGCCGTGAACGCATCGGAGTTGGGGCTGTCGGCCAACACCGGCCACGTCCACTTCATCTCGTCGAGGATCCACGTCGACGGCGGATAGTGCTCGCGATTGGTGGCGACGGCAGTGGTGACGCCGATCACCTGGAGGCCGTCGGGCACGTTGCCGCTCGCCTTCCACTTCATCAGCTCGGGCGCCTCCCGGTTGCAGTGCGGGCACCAGTGCGCGAGGAATACCAACATCGCCGGTCCCTTGGCAGGGTCGACGTTCACCGGCGTGCCGTCGAAGAACCGACCGCACAGCGTCGGCGCAGCGGTGCCGATCGCGGGATCCGTGCCGCTGTCGGGCAGAGCCGGCAGCGCCGTGCCGGTGACGGTGACCGGCCAGGTCTCCGCCGGCTCGAGCGGCGACGATGAGCTGGCGACGTCGCATGTCGCCGTGCCCACGGACAACTCGCTGTCGTCGCGCGACGTGAGGATCGCGGCGAGACCGACGATCGCGATGACGACGCCGACACCGACGGCGATCCAGAGACCGGTGCGCTTCGTCGGCTCAGGCGGTGGCGTCGGCGTACTCGGGCGTGTGGTCTTGCTGACCATGTTGATCCTCCTCGGGGAGCAGTAGCAGCAGGGTGAGCACGGCAATGAAGCCGCACCCTGCCATGAACGAAAGCGTGACGAACCCGAACTCACGGAAGTACGGCGTGCTGCACGGGGCGAACGCATCGCACGAACCGGTCTCGAGTTGCGGGAACCACTCGATGATGTAGTGGTAGGCGGCGATGAGCAGGCCGATCCCTGCGAGCGGCACTGCGTACCAGCGCACTGCCGGGTCGCGGCGCAGGGCACCGACCAGCAGCACGACGACGAGCGAGAACATCGCGATCCGCTGATACCAACAGAGCCGACACGGGATGAAGTTCTGAACCTCGCTGAAGTACAAGCTGCCTGCCATCGACGTCGCCGTGACCGCGAACGCGGCCCAGCGTTGGAACGGTGCCAACGCCACGAGCGTCGGCCGCGCCGACGGCACGAAGCGAAGCACAACGATCACGACGCTGCCTGCCAAGGCCACCATTGCCAATAGCGAGAAGAATCGCTCAGCGGCCGACAACGACATGTCCACCATTGTGCCGGAGGAAACCCCTCGACGAACCGCGGGCGGGTGGCACCACTGGCATGATGGACGGCCGTGACCCCCGCCATCGTCGATGCCGCCTTCCTGGCCCAACATCCGGCGGCCGTGATCGCCGACGTGCGCTGGTACCTCGACGGGCGAGACGGTCGCGCTGCCTACGAGGACGGCCACCTTCCCGGGGCGGTATGGGTCGACCTCGACACCGCACTTGCTGCGCATGGACTGCCTGCCACCGAAGGGCGTCATCCCTTCCCCGACCCCGACGCGTTCGCCACTGCGATGGGAGCGATCGGCATCGGCAACGACACCGTCGTGGTCGCGTACGACGACACCGGCGGTCTCACCGCTGGCCGGCTGGTGGTGATGCTGCGAATGCTCGGCATGAGCGCATCGCTGCTCGACGGAGGTCTCCGTGCGTGGACCGGTGAGGTGGCCACCGGTTGGGTGCAGCCGACACCAACCACGTTCGCCCCGAGGTCCTGGCCGACGGATCGACTCGCATCGGCCGACGAGGCAGCGGCGAGCGCGACCGCCGGCGCACCGGTCCTCGACGCACGATCGCACGAGCGGTTCACCGGCGAGCTCACCCAGATCGACCCACGCCCCGGCCACATTCCGGGCGCACGCAGCGCGCCATGGTCGGCGGTGCTCGACGGCGACGGCCACGTCCGCCCCGTCGGCGAACTGCGCGACCACTACGCCGCACTCGGCGTCACCGACGACTCGCCTGCAATCGCGTACTGCGGCTCCGGTGTGAGCGCGTGCATGAACGTGCTCGCGATGGAACACGCCGGCCTACCGACCGCACGTCTCTACGTGGCGAGTTGGTCGGGCTGGTCGGCCGACCCCGAGCGGCCGACCGCGGTCGGCGCATGAGCACCACCACCGAAGCACCACACGTCGAACCACCGTCCACCGGCACGAAGGCGATGTACGCGCTGCGCGCTCGGCGCAAGCGCAATCGGCTTGGCGACATCGAGTGGTTCGACGCGGCGTACCGCGTGTATGTGGTCGGCTTGTTCGGTCTGATCGCGCTCGCCTGGTTGAGCGATCTCGTCGGCGACGCCGAGCTATCGGCAAGCCAAGCGGCCGACGTTGCCGCGCACGGCCCGGCGATCCTCGGGCTCGCCGCCGCGCTCGCCGTCCTCGCGGGCCTCCGCGGCGGCAGCCAGGGCGGGCCGCTCGCGCTCGAGGCCGCCGACGTCAGCTACGTGATGCTCGCGCCCGTCTCGCGCCGCGCTGCGCTGCTTCGCCCCGCCGTGCAACGCGCGCGCAGCGCAGCGTTCATCGTCGGCGTCGTCGCAGCGTCGCTGTCGCAACTCGCCGGTCGACGACTCCCCGGCACACCGATCGCGTGGTTCTTCTCCGGTCTGCTCTTCGGTGGTTGCCTCGGCGTGCTGTGGATCGGCACGGCGCTCCTCGCCCACGCCGGTCGACTCCCGCTGTGGGTGGCGACACTCACCGGGCTCGGCTTGCTCGGCTGGCAGGCCGCTGCCGTGGGCACCGGCATCCCCGGACCGGGCAACCTCGTCGGCAGCCTCGGGCTGTGGGGCTGGCGCCAACGAGGCATCGACGTCATCGCGATCGTGGTGTCGATCGCCGTCGTGGCGCTCGGCCTCGTGCTCGTGGCGCGCACCTCGCTCGACGCGCTCGCGCGGCGCAGCAGCCTCGTCGCCCAACTGCGTTTCGCCGTCACGATGCAAGACCTGCGCACCGTCATCCTCCTCCGGCGCCAGCTCTCCTACGAGCACACGCGCAGCCGGCCGTGGATCCAGCTCCGGTTCAGCGAGCACGGCCGCGCGGTCTGGCGTCGCGGTTGGCACAGCCTGCTGCGCATCCCATTGGGACGACTCATCCGTATGGCCGCGGTCGCGATGGCCGCTGGCGCGTGCCAGGCCGCCGTCATCCACCAGACAACTCCTGCGGTGCTCGGCACCGCGGCGCTGATCTTCCTGCTCGGGCTCGAATCGCTCGAGCCGCTGTCGCAGGAGATCGACCAACCCGACCGCACCGACAGCTACCCGCTCGAGCGCGGGCACCTGCTGGTCCGTCATCTGGCCGCGCCTGCCGTGGCACTCGTCCCGTTCGCCATCCTCGCCGGCGCTACCGCCGTCGTCATCGATGCCCTCGCCACCGACGGCACGCGCCTGGGTCCGTCAATTGCAGTTGCGGCGATCGTGGCTCTCCCCACGGTGCTCGCGGGCGCCGCGGGTGGAGCCGTGAGCATCGTGCGCGACGCCCCCGACCCACTGTCGGGTGGCAAGCAGGAGGCGTTCATTCCCCCGGAGATGGCGGGGTTCACCACCGTGATCGGCACCTTCCTCCCGCTCATCGTCCCCGTGCTCGGAGCGCTGTCGATCCTCGCGGTCCGCGCCGCGATCGATCAGGGTTCGACGGCGGCGATCAGCGCTGCGATCCGTGTCGCCGTCGGGCTGACGCTGCTGGTCGGTCTGACCGCGGCGTGGGTGCGTCACCGCGACCGCATCCGCCGAAAGATTCGCGAGTTCATGGCCGAAGGCCGGGCTCAGACCACACAGCAACGGAGCACGCGATGAACGCTGCAACCACCGCCGCCCTCACCTTGCGCGGGCTCACCAAAAGGTACGGCAGCACGTCGTTCGGGGGGAGCGAGCACGAGCGGCCGGCGCTGTCACCGCTCGATCTCGACATCCCCGCCGGCCAACTCGTCGCGCTCGTCGGACACAACGGCAGCGGCAAGACCACCCTGCTGCGCATGGTGGCCGGGCTGCTCGATCCGTCGGCCGGCGCGATCACCGTGCACGGCTCGTCGCGCGACAGCATCGATGCTCGCTCTCACCTCGCCTACCTGTCCGACCAGCCGACGTTCTACGACGACCTCTCACTGCTCGAGCACCTCGAGTTCGTCGCCCGGCTCCACGGCGTCACCGACTGGCATGCCCGCGCCGAGCACCTCGCCACGCAGATGGGACTCGCCGATCGGCTCGACAAGCTGCCGACCACGTTCAGCCGCGGCCTCCGACAGAAGGCGGCGATCACGCTTGCGTTCATCCGACCGTTCTCCCTGCTGCTCGTCGACGAGCCGTTCGTCGGACTCGATGCAGCGGGCAAGGCGGCGCTGCTCGGTCTGTTCGACGAGGCGCACGCCTCGGGGGCTGCGCTGGTGGTGGCGACACACGAGCTCACGTTCGTCAGTCGCGCCGACCGGCTGATCGCGCTGACCGACGGCGAGATCCGCTTCGATGGTCCCCCGGGTGACACCGACGTCACCCAGCTCGTGTTCCACACTTGATCCCGTACGACGATGGTCTGGTTCTCGTGAAGGCTCCGGCTAACATCCCGACCATGAGCGAGTTCACCACCGTCAGCGCCTCTTCCTACGACCCCGCCTCACTCGCCACCAAGCTCACCGAGAAGTCGGCTGAGGGTTGGTCGGTCGTGAGCATCGTTGCTGCGGGCGGTGACGTCACTGCATTCCTGAGCCGCGAGGGCACCGGCTTCGTCGCCGCTGCGGTCGAGCCCGCTGTGGTCGAGCCCGCCTCGAGCGGCATCTCCCTCGGCGACACGAGCGGTATCGCATTCGGCACAGCCGCTGCGGCCAGCACGTGGCAGCCCACGATCAGCGAGCCGGCGGTCGCCGCCGTCGAAGAGCCTGCGGGCTGGGGCCTCGCCCCCGAGTCCGTGTCACCGGTCGTCGAGCCCGTTGCAGCCACCCCGTCGTACGTGGCCGAGCCCGTCGCTGCAGCGCCGGTCGCCGTGGCACCGGAGCCCGCACCCGCCACCCCCGCGGTGCCCGCAGGCTGGTACGCCGACCCGTCGGGTCGCTACGAGCTTCGCTACTGGGACGGCGGCGCGTGGACCGAGCACGTGTCGCGCGCCGGCCAGCAGTACACCGACCCGCCCGTCGCCT
>JBMOFX010000145.1:0-6801 GCA_049318665.1 Ilumatobacteraceae bacterium
GTGAAGCCGTGGCAGATGAAGCCGTCGCACACCTCGCCGGCCACTTCGGTCATCAACTCGCCAACGCCCGCGAGGAAGATCTTCGGCACCCCGAAGCCCGCCAGTTCGGCGCGGTTCGGCGTGAAGAACGGCGTCATCAGGGTGTGCGTGTAGAAGTCACCACGGAACGCGAGCGGCGTTCCGTTCTCCCAGGTATCCCAGATCGCCCGGATCGCTTGGATCATCTCGCGCATCCGGGCTGCCGGGTGGCTCCACTCCATGCTGAACCGCTTCGTGATGTGGGGCTTGATCTGGCTGCCGAGGCCGAGGATGAACCGGCCCTGCGAGAACGCCTGCAGATCCCAGCCGATGTTGGCGAGCGTCATCGGGTTGCGAGCGAACGCCACCGCGATCGACGTGCCGAGCTCGATCGTCTCGGTGTGCTCGGCGCCCAACAGCAGCGGGAAGAACGGATCGTGCGCCGTCTCCGCCGTCCAGACGCCGTCGTAGCCCGCCGCCTCTGCTTCTTTCGCCTGGGCACCTGCCTTGCGCAGATCGCCGCCGATCCCTCCATCGACCTTCATCGTCGTGTGCTCCTTCGTCGCTGTTGCTCCCGGTGACCGTAGTCGTGGCCACCCGAGTCGTTCGTGTCCGACAGGGTGCACCGAGAGCCTCCGGTGTGCACGGGCGACTCGGTCGGCGCGCTGGGACTCGGGTGGGGTGGGACTCGGGGGTCAGGTGTCTTGGTCGCGGAGGAAGCGTTCGAACTCGGCGGCGAGCTCGTCGCCGCTGGGGAGATCCTCGTTGCTGAACGTCGCCATCGGGAGGGCGAGTTGCTCGCCGTCGAACTGGTCGTAGAGCGTTTCGAGTTGGCCGACCATCGCCTGGTGCTCGTTGTTGCTCTCGACGAGTTGATCGATCCGCTCGCGCTGCAGCGTCGCCTCGTTGCGCAGGAGGGTGGCGTCGACGCGCACACCCGCCACCTGCTCGAGCCCGTCGATGAGCGCGACGCTCGCCGCGGGGAACGACATCGTGCCGAGGTAGTGCGGCACCTGGGCCCACAGGCCGACGGCAGCGATGCCCGCGTCGTGCAGCGCGTGCTCGAGGATCGCGCTCACGCCAGCGGGTACGTCGACCGAGTTGCGGAGCAGGCCGAGGGTCTCCACCAACTCGCGCGACGGTGTGCTGCACGACAGCCGCGACGGGCGCGTGTGTGGCGTGGCGAATGGGTATGCGCCGAGGAAGACCGCGGTGTCGACACCGAGCCGGCCGACGAGTTCCGTGAGCGTCGCCGCGAACATCTGCCACGCCGCGTCGGGCTCCGGCCCGGTGAGCACCACCACGTCGGTGCCCTCCGGCGTGCGACCCACCTGCAGCACGATCTCGGGCCACACGATCCGTTCGTTGACGCCCTCGCGCAGCTCCATCATCGGTCGGCGCGCCCGGTAGTCGATGAACAGGTCGCCGTCGAAGGTGGCGACGGTGCGCACGTCGCACGCGGCCGCCACCATCGCCAGCGCGGCTGCCGCCGCACCGCTCGCGTCGATCCACCCGGCCAGCGCGCTCACGAGCACCGGCGCCTCCAGGTGGGGGAGCGGCTCGTGTAAGCGATAGGCGTCGGGCGGGATGTGCATCAGAACGTCTCCAGCAGGGCGCGCGCCTGCGCGGCCGCGCTGTCGACCTGCTGCTTGAACGGTTCGAGCTCGGCGGCATCGCGCTGGCCGAGCGCGCCGCCGAGATAGCGGGCGTACACGCCCTCGATGATGCAGGCGAGCTTCCAGTACGCGAACGACACGTAGAACGGGAGTTGCGAGATGTCGCGCCCGCTCACCTCGGCGTAGCGCACGGCGAGGTCGGCCCGGTCGAGGAAGCCCGGCGCACTCGTGGCCGAACCGGTCCACGCCGACGCTGCGTCGTTCGGGCCGGTCCAATACACCTGCAGCAGGCCGACGTCGGCCATCGGATCGCCGAGCGTGCAGATCTCCCAGTCGAGCACCGCCACGACCGATCCGTCATCACCCATCATGCAGTTGTCGAGGCGATAGTCGCCGTGGACGATCGTCGCCGGGCCCTGCTCGGGGATGCGTCGGAGCAGCTCGTCGTGCACCTCGTCGACGGTCGACAGGTCACGCGTCTTCTGCGCGTTCCACTGGCCGTACCACCGCTTGAGCTGCCGCTCGATGTAGCCCTCGTGCTTGCCGAGATCACTGAGGCCGACGGTGTCGAGGTCGACCGCGTGGATCGCAGCGAGGGTGTCGACGATGGACTCGCTCGCATGCCGCCGTTGGTCGACGGTGAACAACGCCTCGGCCGCAGCGCGTTCACGCACGACATGACCCTCGACGAAGCCCATCACATAGAACGGCATCTCGTTCACCGACTCGTCGTCGCAGTAGCCGAGTGCCGGCGCGACCGGCACGGCACTCGTCTGCAGGGCGTGGATGATCCGGTGCTCGCGGCCCATGTCGTGCGCGCTCGCCAACCGGTGACCGAGCGGCGGCCGACGCAGCACGAACGCCGCACCATCTGCTCCGGTGACGCGATAGGTGAGGTTGGAGTGCCCACCAGCGATCACGTCGAACCGGAACGGGCCGACGGCACCGGGCACGTGCTGCTCGAGCCAACTCGTCACGGCGGGGACGGCGATGCCAGAAACGTCACTCATCCCCGAGAACCGTACCGACCGCTCCTACCTCTTCGCGAACGGTGCTCGGTAACGTGACGCGGCCATGGCAGCGGTCGATCGACGTTCACGTGTCCGGCGGCCGCGCCCATGAGGATCGAACGCGATCCGTCACGCCTGCCCGGACCGGTCGACGAGCCCTTCGACGTGATCGTCGTCGGCGCCGGCATCACCGGCGTGTGCGTCGCTCGCGAGGCCGCCGGGCGCGGATTGCGGACGCTGCTGGTCGACAAGGGCGACTTCGGCCACGGCACCAGTTCTGCCACGTCGAAGCTCATCCACGGCGGCATCCGCTACCTCGAGACCTACCAATTCCAGGTCGTGCGCGAGAGCCTGCGCGAACGGCGGATCCTCGCGCTTGCAGCACCCCACCTCGTCCACCAGCAGCGGTTCCTCATGCCTGCGTGGCGCTGGAGCAAACCACCAACGGCTCTGCTCGGCGCCGGTGTTGCGCTCTACACCGCGCTCGGTTTCGACCGGAACCGCCACATGCCCGACGCGATGCGCATCCCGTTGCCCACATGGATCCCGCGCAAGCGACTCCTGCGCGACGTGCCGTGGATCGACCCCGACCAACTGCAGGGCGCGTTCGCGTACTACGACACGTTCAACCTCCACCCCGAGCGACTGCTCCTAGCGTTCGTGAAGAGCGCCGTTGCCGCGGGCGCGACGGCGCTCAACCACATGGAGGCCACCGGCTTCGTGTTCGACGGCGACCCTACGGGCTCAGCGTCGGTCACCGCCACCGGCATCCGCCTCACCGACCGCATCAGCGGCGCGCAACACGAGGTGCGCGGCCACACGATCGTGAACGCGGGCGGACCGTGGATGGATCTCGTGCTCCAGCCGATCGGTCGCTCGCTCGGCGTGAAGGTCAACCGGAGCAAGGGTGTCCATCTGCTCACCACTCCGGTCGCCGGCCAAGCGCATGTGAAAGACACGGTGTTTGCTCGAGGGCGTAGCGGGCGGCACGTGATCGTGTCGCCATGGCAAGGCCACTCGTTCATCGGCCCCACCGACACCGCGGTCGACGACTCGCCCGACTCGGTTCGCGCCGACCACGACGACGTGCAACTCATCCTCGACACCGTCAACGAGACCATCGGGCACGGCTTCCCGAAGCTCACCGACGACGACGTGGAGGGAACGACGGTCGGCATCCGTCCGCTCATCGTCGACGCTGGGAAGGACTCGTACACCACGAGTCGTCGCCACGAGCTGTACGACCACGCGCCCTCCGGTGTGCGCCACCTCTGGTCGATCGGCGGCGGCAAGTGGACCACGGGTCGCGCACTCGGCGAGGAGACGGTGGAGGCGTTGCTCAAGTCGGAAGCGCTTCGGCACGCAACAACTCGGCCCTACGACTCCACGCGCGCTGCGGCCGAGGGCGCGTTCGGGTGGGCCGAAGATCCGCAGCCCTACTTCGACGCCGTCGTCCGTGCTCGCCACGCGCTGCCGCTCGATGCGGCGACCCGGATGCACCTCGCCCGCCTCTACGGCACCGAGCACGAACGCATCCTCGACCTCGTCGAGCGCGACCCCTCCCTCGCACAACGACTCTCCGATGACCCGGCGCGGCTCGACATCGCGGCGCAGGCGGTGTTCGCCGTCTCCGACGAAGCGGCACGCAACCTCGCCGACGTGATCGATCGTCGCCTCGTGCTCGGCACGCTCGGGCGCGTCGAACGCGTCGAGGTCGAACGGGTGGCGTTGGCGATCGCGCCGCTGCTCGGATGGTCGGTCGAGCACGCTGCGGCCGCCGTCGATGCCGAGTTGGCCCGCCGCGCCGCGATCGAGGTCCGCTGGCGCAGGAACTGAGCGCGGAGCGACCTCGCTAGCCTGGCCGTATGCCCGCCATCGACGTCACGGCAACCACGTTCCAGTCCGAAGTGATCGACCGCTCGATGACGACGCCGGTGATCGTCGACCTGTGGGCCGAGTGGTGCGGCCCGTGTCGCACGATCGGCCCGATCCTCGAAGCCGCCACCGATGCCACCGACGGCAAGGTTGTCCTCGTGAAGGTCAACGTCGACGAGAACCCCGAGGTCAGTCAGGCGTTCCAGGTGCAGTCGATCCCAGCGGTGTTCGCGATCAAGGACGGCGAGGTGGTCGACGGTTTCGTCGGTGCCTATCCCGAGCACGTGATCAAGGAGTTCGTGCAGGCGCTCCTGCCCAGCGAAGACGATCAGCGTGTGGCTGCGTTGCTCGCTGTGGGCGACGAGGAGAGTCTGCGTGCTGCGCTCGAACTCGAGCCGGCCAACGAAGACGTGATCATTGCGCTCGGCCAGTTGCTCGTCGACACCGATCGCAGCGACGAGGCACTTGCGCTGCTCGCCCGGATTCCCGAGTCGGATCGCACGCGCCACGTCGCTGCTGCCGCACGGCTGGCATCGCGACCGATCGACGACTACGACGCCCAGCTCACCGCGCTGCTCGACAGCGTGAAGGCGGACGACGAAGCGCGCCAGCAGTACGTCGACATCCTCGAGCTGATGGGTCCCGACGACCCGCGCACTGCGCAGTACCGCAAGCAACTCACGGCCCGCCTGTACTGACGTATCCGGCGCGTTCAGGGCAGGGCTACAGTTCGACCGATGCCCTTCGAACAGCGAGACGGCTACCGGTTGTGGATCGGTGGTCCGGTGCCGCGTGGCTCGGCGGGCATCACGATCGGCTCCACCGTGATCGTGCGCGAGGGTGCCGAAACCTCGGCCTACCTGCTCCGCCACGAGCTCGTCCACGTTCGTCAGTGGCGGCGACACGGCTGGGTCGGCTTCCCGGTGCGATACCTCGCGCCGTACGCACTGTGGCGTCTTCGCCGCAAGGGTCATCACGGCGCGTACCTCCGCATCCCCCTCGAGATCGAGGCGGATTGGGTGGCGCGTCGATCGCTCGCCACGGCAGTGCAGGACGACCTGCCCGCTGGCGTGGCATCGCGCTGACGCGCCGATAGGTTCGCCCTCGCTTCCCCCATGACGCGGCGCCCACGCGCCGCACCCCGCCCCGGCAGTGCTGCCGGATGTCGCCGGAGGTCTGCCGTGGAAGCCGATCCGCATCGCCCCGCGCCGCCGCGTGCCTGGCACGAGCGCGTGGTCGACTGGGTCAGGTGGTTTGGGCCCGCGCGGCTGGCTGGCGCCGTCGTGTCGGTAGCGCTCGTCGCCGCAGGCGGCTGGTGGCTGCTGCGTCCACCTCCGGTGCCCGTGGAGGCGTCGCTCCCGATGACCTCGACGCCACCCGCGACGGTCACGTCGACGACGCCCTCCGATGCTCCCGGCACCCCGGACGGTGCGCCGCCGAGCGAGTTGACCGTGCACGTTGCCGGTGCCGTGATCTCACCCGGACTGCACGTGCTGCCGCCCGGGTCGCGTGTCGGTGATGCCGTCGCCGCGGCTGGTGGAGCCTCGGGCGATGCAGTCCTCGATGCGATCAACCTTGCAGCGCTCCTGCGCGACGGCGATCGGATCTACGTCCCGCACGTCGACGACGCACCGTCGGTCCCGATCGGCATCACCGGCTCGGGCGGATCGTCGCCACCCGGCGGCACCGTCGCCCCCGGCCCGATCGACATCAACACCGCGACGGCCGAGCAACTCGACGCGCTGCCCGGTGTGGGTCCGGCAACGGCGCAGGCGATCATCAGCCACCGCGAGCAGAACGGGCCGTTCGGATCGGTCGACGGCCTCGGCGACGTACGCGGCATCGGCCCAGCGAAGCTCGAGGCCTTGCGACCGTTGGTGACGGTATGAGCGCGGCGGTCAGGAGAGCAGCACGGCGGCGCCCGCAAGCGCGAGCAGCATGCCCACCCACACGCAGACGGCCATCCACAGCCACTCGGCCCAGAACCGTCCCCAACCCGCTTGCGGGTCGCGAGTGGCACGCGCCGCAGCGATTGCGCCGACGACCAGCCACAGCACCGCGCTTGCGGCGATCGACACCAGGTAGCGCGCCGACGTGGTGTGGAACGGCACGCCGACGGCCGGCATCAGTGGGGCCGCGAGCAACGCCAGTCCGAATCCTGCGACCCCGCGTGCGGTCGACTCGTTGCCGCGCAGCAGCGCGAATGCCACGCCGCCCAGCACCAGTGGTGGGAGCAGCGCCAACAGCGGACCTCGGGTGCGGATCGCCTGCATCGTCGAACC
>JBMOFX010000146.1:0-6715 GCA_049318665.1 Ilumatobacteraceae bacterium
CTCGACTTCGTTCGTCTCGGCCTCGAGCGTGCGGCCACGGCCGCCGGCGCGGTTGAGGTGATCACGACGCTGCTCGAACGTCATGGCCAGGGCGGCACGGGCCACGATCCGGCTGGTGCTCACGGCCCGAAGGCGTACTGGAACAGCTTCCTGGTCGCCGATCCGACGGAGGCGTATGTGATCGAGACGTCGGGGAACGCCTGGGCGAGTGAGCCGATAATCGACGTGCGGGCGATCTCCAACCGGACGACGATCCCGGCGTTCGATGCCGTCCACCGTCACCCGCGTCAACCGGTCGCGGATCTCGTTGATCCTCGATGGCGCGCGTCGCAGGCCGTGCTCGCTCGCCGCCCCATCACGGTCGACTCGGTGATGACGCACCTGCGATCGCACGACTCGTGCGCGGTGCCGGGGTGGAGCGTCTGCATGCACGCTCGTGATGCCGACGGTCACATGGTGGAGACGACCACCGCGTCGATCGTCGCCGAACTGCCCGTCGACGCACCGCCGCGCGTGTGGACGCTCACCGGCTCACCCTGCGAACAGCCCTATGTGTTGTCGGATGCGTTCAGTGCGCGAGATCGGTGACGACGGCGATGCCGGAGCCGGGAAAGTCGGCCATGCGTGACAGATGATCGAGGCCGTCCGACAGCGTGAGCCGCCGGGTGACGAGTCGGCTCGGATCCACGCGACCGTCGGCCACCATCTGGAGCATGTCGGGGTAGTGGTGTGCCGCCATGCCGTGCGCGCCGGTGAGCTCGATCTCGCGACCGTGCAGCAGGCTCATCGGTATCGGCGGGAGTGCGTCGTCGCCGAGCATCAGCCCCACTTGCACGTGGCGGCCCTGCGTGCGCACCGACCGGATCGACGCGACGCAGGTCTGCGTGATGCCGACTGCATCGATCGACGCGTCGGCGCCGCCAGCGGTGAGGTCGTGGATGGCCGCCACTGCATCAGTGGTGCGGCTATCGATCGTTGCCTCCGCCCCGAACTGCCGGGCGAGGTCGAGCGCATCGGCATCGACGTCGACCGCAATGACGCGCTGTCCGAGCGCGGCAGCGATCATCACCGCCGACAGCCCCACCCCACCGCACCCGTGCACGGCGAGCCACTGGCCGGGGCGGAGCCGGGCCTGCTGCACGACGGCGCGGTACGACGTCGCAAAGCGACAACCGAGGCTCGCGGCGTCACCGTCGTCGAGCCCGTCGGGGAGGTGGACGAGGTTGCCATCGGCGCGCGGGAGCGCCACGTATTCGGCCATCGAACCCCACGCCGTGAAGCCGGGTTGGAACTGGTCGTCGCACACCTGCGGCTGCCCGTCGAGGCAGCGTGGGCATCGCCCGCAACCGAGCACGAACGGCACCGTCACCCGGTCGCCGACGCGGAACCGCGCCACCTCGGGACCGACGGCGACGATCTCGCCTGCGAGCTCGTGGCCGGGGACGTGCGGCACGACGATGTCGGGATCGTGGCCCTGCCAAGCGTGCCAATCGCTGCGACAGACGCCGTTCGCGGTGACGCGGAGGACGACGCCATCAGAGGGCGTCGAGGGGTCGGCGACCTGTTCGATGCCGAGGGGACCACCGAAGTGGTGGAAGACGACGGCGCGCATCAGTCGCTGCTGGCGGGTCGAGTCACGGCTCGAGTATCGCCGGGTCGCCAGCGCGGATGGAACCCGGCTCGATCACGGTCGCGTACACCCGGCTCACCGCGCCACGCTCATGGTGCATCGTGGTGAAGTCGCCGTCGATGAACCAGCCAGCGTTCTGCTTGCACGGCAACGCGTAGGCACTCACCTCGCAGAGGACATCACCGACCCGTAGCCGCACGCCGGCGCGCACCTCGGCCCACGGCAGCCCACGCAGCGTGACGTTCTCGCCCGCACGACCCGGCGCGATCGGGTGGCCATCGGCGGCCAGTGCGTCGATCACCTCAGCCGACCACAGGCACAGCGCCTGCCATGGGCGGCCATGGTGCACACGCGTGGCCTGGCGATCGCCGATCACTCCGCCGAAGTCGACCTCCACCTCCGACACGGGATGCTTCGGCACGCCACCGCCACCGCGATGCAGAGCGCTCACGGTTCCCTCTGCGCGCCGGGGGAGTTGCCCGGCCGCTCGAAGCGCCGGCCCGGCTGCCAGGAACGCAGCCCACGCGAGTGGCAGCGATTCAGCGAGCGGGCTGGTGAGGTCGGGGCGAAGCGGTTCGATGACCGACCCATCGCGACCTTCCGCGAGCAGCCCCCACAGGATCGGCATGCTTGCGATCGTGCGTTGCGCGTCCGTCTCCGTGAAGCGATACGGCCCGATGATGTGCACGCCGTGATGCTACGTGGGTGCTCGGACCGGATGGACGACACGACTTCCGATTGCGCTGTCCTACTGCATGTCCTACCTTGCGATGATGGCCCAGCGACAGAAGCGATCGATCTCACTTCCCTCCGACCTCGCCGATGCGATCGACCAGGCGGCAATAGCGGAAGGCACCACTGTCAGTGCATGGATTGCTGAGACCGCAGCGCACCGCCTCCGGATCGATGCGGGCCGTCGCGGTGTCGCAGCGTGGGAACGCCAGCACGGTGCACTCACACCTGAGGAGCTCGCGGATGGACTCGCTCGAGCCCGGGCACTGCTCCGCCAATCACCAACACGCACGAGCGTCTGAATGAGCGGGGTCATCTACGACACTGGCGCGCTCATCGCCGCCGATCGCAACGACCGACGCATGTGGGCGCTCCACGTCGGCTTCCTCGCTCTCGAGATCTCACCCACGGTCCCAACGCCGGTGCTCGCCGAAGCCTGGCGAGGGGGACCTCGGCAGGCAAGCCTGGCGCGCCTCCTCTTGTTGTGCACCACTGACCCGCTCACGGACGAACAGGCCAGAGCGGTCGGCGCGCTCGCCGGTCGCGCCGGTCACGACGACATCGTCGACGTGACCGTTGTCGAAGGTGCAGTCCGGCGCAACGACGCCATCGTGACCTCCAACCCCACTCACATTCGCAAGATCGCAAACTCAACGCGCGCTCGTCTCTCGATCGAGACGATCTGACCGACTGATCAGTAGAGAATGTCGAGGGCGTAACGCAGCGCCCGATCGAGTTCGGCTCGCTTGACCATGTCGAGGTAGCCCGCGCGGTCACGATCGAACGACTCGATCGGAACGGTCACGATGGTGTCGCAATTGATCACGCACCGCGCGGGCAGACCCTCATCCGGTCCGATCTCCACCTCTGAGCGAATGCCGCGGATCGTGCGAGTGATCGGTGCGCACGTGATCGCGGTCAGGACCGCGGCAGCTGTGTCTCGGGTGATCACACAGACGGGACGTCGTCCCGCTGGCTCGCCGAGGTCAGCCCAGTAGATCTCGTTGCGGGCTACCACTGCGGTGCGGTGCGGGCAGCAAGCCGGGCCGCCGATTGCACGAGGGCGGGTTCGAGGGGTTGCCGTCGGTAGGCAGCAACGAGGTCGCGGTCGGCGACAGCGGTGTCCTCTGCGTCGATCACGGCCCGCGCGCCTCGCCGGAGCAGGTCGGAACGACTCGTTCCAAGCGCCTTGGCGAGTCGGTCGAGGTGGTCGACAAGATCGTCGTCGAGCTGCACAAGTACTTCGCGTCGGGCCATGACCATATGGTAGAGCATATGCACCACGAGTCGTACGGTTCGGGTGCATCACGTACACCTGTACCGGTATACTCACGTCCATGGCGTCAGAGACGTATTCGCGACATCTCATTCGAATGGCACGGCGCCAGGCTGGCATGACTCAGACCGAACTCGCCGAGCGCGCCAGCACGAGCCAGGCGGCCGTCTCGGCGTACGAGTCGGGTCGCCGGTCGCCCTCGGTCGACACGTTGGTGCGGATTCTGGCTGCGACCGGGCTCGAGTTGCGAATGCGCCTCGCCCCTCCCGACTCTCATGCACCGGCACTCGCCGCGGCCGAGGCGCTGCTCCCCGCAGAGCAGGTCGCACGCGAGCGCGAGCGCCAGCATCAGCGCCTCGTTCGGCATGGAACCGATGCCTGAACTCGACCCCGGCACGATCATCAGGGTTCTGAACAAGCACCGCGTGCGGTACGTGGTCATTGGTGGTGTCGCGGCTGAGATCCACGACCTGCCCGTGCCAGCGACCGTCGACATCGACATCACCCCTGCACGGGATCGAGGGAACCTTGAGTGCCTTGCCGGTGCGTTCGAGGAACTCGAGGCTGGCCTGTACACGGCCGAGGCGGCCGGCACGTGGTTCCCTCGTACGCCCGTTGAGCGCCAGGAGGTGATGGTCATCACCGTGGCCCAGTGGGAAGCTCTCAAGCAGGCCTCCGGACGCGCAAAGGATCTCGAGCACCTTGACCGCTTCTACGCATCTAGGAGCGAGGAGTAGGGCGACGTTGCCTCGCCGAAGGAAGATCGAGGCTGGTCCGGGTTCGGGTGGCTCGGTAGGGTCGGCGCACGCAAGCGACAGGGGATGACGAATGAGCGCGACGCACGTCGACGTGGTGGTGGTGGGTGCAGGGATCTCGGGTATCGGGGCGGGCTATCACCTGCAGACGATGAGTCCTGACCGGACCTATCTGATCCTCGAAGGGCGCGACGACATCGGCGGCACGTGGGACCTGTTCCGGTATCCAGGCGTGCGGTCCGACAGCGACATGCACACGCTCGGCTACAGCTTCAAGCCCTGGACCGCGGAGAAGTCGATCGCCGACGGACCGTCGATCCTGCAGTACCTGCGCGACACGGTGTCGGAGTACGGCATCGATCAACACATCCGGTTCGGCCATCTCGTGCACCGGGCAGAGTGGTCGAGCAACGATGCGCGCTGGACGGTCGAAGCGACGAACAAGGCGACCGGTGAGGCCGTCACCGTCACCTGCAACTACTTGTTCATGTGCTCGGGCTACTACTCGTACAAGGGTGGGTACACGCCGGAGTTCGCTGGCATCGAGCAATTCGGCGGCAGGGTGATCCATCCGCAGGCGTGGCCCGACGACCTCGACTACGCCGGCAAGCGCGTGGTGGTCATCGGCTCGGGCGCCACTGCGATGACCCTCGTGCCGGCGATGGCCGGCACGGCAGCGCACGTCACGATGCTGCAGCGTTCGCCGACATACGTGGTGTCGGCTCCCGACGTCGACCCCATCGCCAAGAAGCTCCGCAAGGTGCTGCCCAGCAAGGTCGCGTACAACGTGACGCGCTGGAAGAACACCACGATGCAGCAGGCGATCTACAAGCGCACACGCACGCAGCCCGAGAAGGTGAAGACGAAGCTGCTCGAGATGGTGACGAAGGAACTCGGCGAGGACTACGACGTCGGCAAGCACTTCACGCCCACCTACAACCCGTGGGATCAGCGGATGTGCCTCGTGCCCAACAGCGACCTGTTCAAGGCGATCACCAGCGGGAAGGCATCCGTGGTCACCGACCACATCGACACGTTCACCCCGACCGGTATCCGGCTGCAATCCGGTGATGAGATCGAGGCCGACATCGTCATCACGGCCACTGGCCTGCAGCTCGTCACGCTCGGCGAGATGGACTTCGTCGTCGACGGTGAGCCGGTCGACTTCTCGCACACGTGGAGCTACAAGGGGTTCGCCTACTCCGACGTGCCGAACCTCGCGTCGTCGTTCGGCTACATCAACGCGTCGTGGACCCTGCGCGCCGACCTCATCTGCGAGTACGTCTGTCGGTTGCTCAACCACCTGCGTGAGACGGGTACCGACCAGGCCACGCCACGTCTTCGGCCGTCCGACGCGGCGATGCCCGAGCGACCGTGGATCGACAACTTCTCGGCTGGCTACATGCAACGCGTGATGCACCTGTTCCCGCGCCAGGGCGACCGCGAGCCGTGGATCAACCCGCAGAACTACGGCCGCGACAAGGTGATGTTCAAGAAGTCGCCCGTCGACGACGGCGTGATGCAGTTCACCCGCGCGCGAACGACCGCAGACACCGTGGGCGCCCATCACTGACGGCCTCCTAGGCTGAGCCGATGACCGACCTCGCGGCAGCCCGCCCGGACTTCGCCGACCTTCGGCTCACGGAGTGGACCTCGTGTGGCGGGTGTGCCGCGAAATGGGGTGCGTCGCTGCTCACCAGCCTGGTGCGCGACCTGCCATCGGGCGTCGACCCCGCGTTGCTCGTCGGCCTTGCGCCGTTCGATGACGCGGCGATCTATCAGGTCGCACCTGACGTGGCGCTCGTGAGCACCACCGACTTCTTCCCGCCACTCGTCGATCACCCGTCGGACTTCGGAGCGATCGCCGCGGCCAATGCGTGCAGCGACGTGTTCGCGATGGGCGGCCGTGTGGTGATCGCGGTGAACGTCGCGGCGTTTCCCGAGCACTTCCCGCGGGAAGCGATCGTCGCGATCTTCGACGCCGCCGCGGCGGTGGTGGCCGAGGCTGGCGGCACGATCGCGGGCGGTCACACGATCCGCAACCCCGAACCGATCTTCGGCCTCGCGGTGCAGGGCGTCGTCCACCCCGACCGAGTGTTCCGCAAGGGTGGCGCGAGGCCGGGCGACACGCTCGTGTTGTCGAAGCCGATCGGCACGGCGCTCGCGTTGGCCGGTGGCACCGATGCCGACAAGGCCGTCGCCATCGCAGGGATGCGTCGTCTCAACCGACTCGCGTCGGAAGAGCTCCAGGCGCTCGGCAGTGCGGTGCACGCGGTCACCGACGTGACCGGGTACGGCCTCGCCAGGCACGGTTGGGAGATG
>JBMOFX010000147.1:0-6698 GCA_049318665.1 Ilumatobacteraceae bacterium
CGGGCGGAAGGCGAAGCGACCATCGATCACTCGGTGACACGGCGGTCCGTCCGTCAACGCCGATGGCGACGGTGAGCTCGACGGGTTCATCCGGTCGCACGCCCCTCGCGAGGACCGCCTCTGCCACGATGCGGCCGGCGACACCGGCTTCGAACTCAGTCGGACGGAGTTCAACGAGCGCAATCGCGTCGTGACCCTCCGGAACACCAATGGTCCGACGGCGCGAGACCGGGACGAAGGCGTTGGCCTCCACCAACGCTGCACCGTCGCTGCCCACGCCGATTGCGTGGAGCAGGCCGCCGGACACGATCGGATGCCATGCTGACGTGCTCGCGTTCCCCAGCAGCACCGCTCCCCGGGCGACCGCGTCTTCGTTCGCAAGAATCAGGAGCGGGCCGTCCGCACCGACGAGCTGCAGCAGCTCGCGGACGATGGTGTCTCGGTCATCGTCGCTGGACAGCACGACCATCGCGCTGAGATCGGCGAACCCGTGGATGCCCTGTCTCGCCGCTCGATCGAAGACCCGGTAAACGAGGTCGCCCAGATCACGTCGATGGGCTGGCGCCACTCCCGCTGCGCCAAGTTCGACGACCTGGCCTTCATCGATCGACACGATCGACACGCCACAACCAACCCGAGCGTCGACTGCGAGCACAGCAGTACGCATCCGGGGCGGTTGGTCGAAGGTGCTGAGCGCCAGACATACCGGTGTCGCCACCATCATCGAGCGGGCCACCCCGAGGGAAACTTCTGCGACGTGCTCGGCCACATCGTGGCGCTCCGCGAGACCGAACCAGGCCGGCACGGCGACGCAAGCACCGACACGTTCGGGCGGAAGGCGCTCGTTTCGGAGCAGCTCGGCCAACAGGTGAGGTGAGAGCGCCAGCGTGGGAAGGGCGTCGACCGCATGCCACCGCCCGAGAGACGGCAGCGCGTTGATGACCGGACCATCGAATCCGGATTGGCCCACCAGCAGGATCGACGCCCCGAGGTCGAGTCCGAGGGCGACATCGGGCCGCGAAAGAGCGCTCCGACCGATGTCCACCTGCTCAATCGTAGTTCCGGAACCCGGCGTGCTGCCCGTCCCCGACGACCAGGGCACAATGGTGGCGTGCCACTCGCTGAATCGACCCGAGGGCGGCTCCTCGTCGCAACGCCGCCGCTCGGCGACCCGAACTTCGACCGAACTGTGTTGTTCATGCTCGAACACACCCATTCCGGAGCGGTGGGGGTCGTGCTGAACCGCATCGTTCACGACATCGACGATGGCGATGCGGCGCTCGATCTCGCGGCCCTGACGTCGTGGCGCCTCGCGCTGGCGCCCCCGAGGCAGCTCTTCGAGGGAGGCCCCGTGGGTGATGACTCACTCATCGGCCTCGCCCGAGGGACGGGTCGGAACGAGGATGGTTGGGGTGCGGTGACGAACACGATCGGCACCGTGGATCTCTCGATGGACCCCGACGAGGTGGCCGAAGACATTCGCGCGATTCGCATCT
Source organism: Ilumatobacteraceae bacterium (assembly GCA_049318665.1). Lineage (GTDB taxonomy): Bacteria > Actinomycetota > Acidimicrobiia > Acidimicrobiales > Ilumatobacteraceae > VFMC01. The sequence continues at coordinate 1,497 of JBMOFX010000147.1, forward strand.
TCCGGGGCTACGCCGGGTGGGCCCCCTCACAGCTCGATGCGGAAATCGCAGCGGGCGCGTGGATGGTGTTCGACGCCGAGGAGGCCGACCTGTTCACCGAGCAGCCGGATGAACTGTGGCGCACCGTCGTGCGCCGCCAGGGTGGGCGACTTGCGTGGATCGCCGACGCCCCGGACGATCTGGCGGCGAATTAACCCCGGAGCACCGCGCCCATCTTGGCCGTGCCCGCGATGGCCTTGTCACGGACCGCGGCGATGTCGGCCTCGGTGAGCGTTCGGTCGGTGGCTTGTAGCCGAAGCCGGAAGGCCAAACTGCGCGTCCCGTCGGCGATCGCTGTGCCTCGATAGACGTCGAACAAGCGAAGATCGACCAGCAATCCGCTCGCCGCTTGCCGGATGGCCTTGTCGACCTTCTCCGCCGCCAAGGCGTCGGGCACCTGGAACGCAAGATCGAGATCGGTGCTGGGGAAACGGCTGATCGGCTTCCACTGCGCGATCTTCGGTGTCGTGGCGAGCAATCGCCCCGCATCGAGCTCGAGCCAAGCGACGCGCTGGGTGACTCCGAATGCATCGAGCACATCGGGATGGATCTCGCCCACTGCTCCGATCACGTCCTTACCGATCGAGAGCGTCGCGGAGCGGGTCGGGTGGAGGCCGACGGGAACGAGCGACTGGTCGACCCGCGCGCCAACACCCAGTGACGCGGCAATCTCTCGCCAGACCGCGAGCGCCGCAGGAGCCTCGCGACCTGCGAGTGCCACCGACAAGCCCTCGTACTCGGGCGGCAACGCCGCAACGCGGTCGCCCTCGGGGTAGACGTGGCCGAGTTCGAAGAACGACGTGCCTGCGGATCGATGCGATTCGTTGAAGGCGATCGCACGGAGGACGCCGACGCGCATCGTCGGCCGAAGGACGTTCTCGTCGGCCTGGAGTGGATTGGTGATGCGGATCGAGGCCGCCGGAAGATGGGCCCGAACGAGATCATCCTCGTGGAGGAACGACTCAGTGATGATCTCGTCGAGACCGAGGCCGAGCAACAGGTCGCGAAGCGACCTCCGCCGCTGCTGCACGTGACTCAGCCGACCATGAACGGTGGACTTGGGAACCGCTTTGCCGATCGACTCGTACCCGTAGTGGCGCGCGACTTCCTCGATGACATCGATCTCCGTGTGGCTGTCGGTCCGCCATGACGGCAGCGCAGTCGTGACGATGTCGCCGTCACGTGCGAGCCGGCGATACCCGATCGGCGCAATGAGGGCATCGACACCATCGGCGTCGAGTGACGTGCCGAGGATTCGGTTGACCTCCGAGATGCGCACGGCGGCGCTCCGAGCGGCCGGGGTGAGCGATTCGTGTCTCGCATCGACCGCCCCTGCGTGCACCACGAGGTCAGGGCACGTTGTGCGGAGCAGTTCGACGAATCGTGCCTGGGCGCGCTCGATGCCGTACGGGTCGACACCTCGCTCGAACCGTCCGGACGCCTCCGACCGGAGTCCGACTCGATTCATCGTGCGGGTGATCGCCGTCTGTTCGAAGACGGCGATCTCGAGCGCCACGACGGTCGTGCTCATCGTGATCTCGCTATCGAGGCCACCCATCACGCCAGCGATGCCGATCGGCACATCGGTGGCATCGCAGATCAGCAGGTCGTCGGCAGTGAGCGCCCGAGCGACACCGTCGAGGGTCGTGATGGATTCACCATCGTTCGCCAGTCGAATGCGGAATCCTCCGCCGCCGAGCGTCTCGAGGTCGTATGCGTGGTTCGGCTGGTTGAGTTCGAGCATGACGTAGTTGCTCACGTCGACCACGTTGTTGATCGACCGCATGCCCGCAGCCTGCAGGCGGCGCACGATCCACTCAGGACTCGGCCCGACCGCGACGCCCGACAACACGAGCGTCGTGAACCGCGGACACCGATCGCCTGCGATGAGGTCGACCGGCGCGCTGCGTGTCGGCTCCGCCGGGTCGATCGGCGACGGTTCGGCGTGCAATTCGACGCCCAGCCGCGGGGCGATGTCGCGAGCGACCCCCAGGTGCCCCCAGCAGTCGGGGCGATTGCGGGTGAGGTCGACGTCGAAGACGATCTCGCTCTGAAGGCCCAGCGCCTCGCCATAGGGCACGCCGAGTGCCACATCGGGAGGCAGGAGGAGAATGCCGCTGTGGTCGTCTCCGAGGCCGAGTTCGTTGGCCGAACACAGCATTCCCTGGGACTCGATGCCCAAGATCGGGCGGGGCTCGATCAGCCGTCCGTCGGGCATCGACGTGCCGGGCAACGCAAGTGGGATCACATCGCCAGGTGCCATGTTGAACGCACCGCACCAGACATGGCGCTCGTCGCCATCGCCAGCGTCGACCCACACCCGGTGGACCTTGGCTGCGTCGGGGTGGCGTTCAGTGCGCACCACACGTGCGGTCACGACGCCCGCCACTGTCGATCCGGATGCCGCGACCGCCTCGACCTGGATGCCGAGCCCGGTGAGGAGCGGTGCGAGTTGGTCGACGTCGTCGCCGATCGGTGCGAGGTCGTTGAGCCAAGAGAGGACGAGCTTCATGATGGTGGTGTCTCCGTGCTCAGAACTGCTCGATGAAACGAATGTCGTTGCTGTACATGTCGCGGATGTCGTCGATGGCGTGCCGCTCGCGAGCCATACGGTCAATACCGAAGCCGAACGCGAACCCACTCCATTCGTCGGGGTCGAGGCCGCCTGCACGCAGCACGTTGGGGTGGACCATGCCGCACCCGCCCAGCTCGATCCACGAGCCGTCGGGGCGCTGGATGTCGAACTCGGCTGACGGCTCGGTGAACGGGAAGTAGTTGGGGCGAAGCCGGCTCTGGAACTCCCCACCGAAGAACGCCTTGGTGAACGCATCGATCGTGCCAGCGAGGTGCGCCATGGTGATGCCCCGGTCGATGACCAGCCCTTCGATTTGGTGGAAGACCGGCATGTGCGTTGCATCCGGTGTGTCGCGGCGGAACACCCGGCCCGGCATGACCATGTAGATCGGCGGAGCGATCTGCTGCATCACCCGGATCTGCACGGGCGACGTGTGCGTGCGGAGCAACACGGATCCGTCGTCGCGGTAATCGGTGAAGAGCGTGTCGAACCCGCTGCGAGCGGGATGACTGCGTGGCATGTTCAACGCTTCGAAGTTGTAGAAGTCGGTCTCGACTTCCGGACCCTCGGCGACCTGGAATCCGAGCCCGACGAACACATCCTCGAGACGGTCCCAGGCCTGCGTGACGAGGTGGGCGTGACCACGGGTTGCGCTCGAGGTCGTCTCGGTGAGATCGAGCCGCTCGACCTCGAGTTGCACCGCCCGTTCTGCCCGGCCGACCTCGGCGCGCCGCGCTGCGAGGGCATCGGCGAGTGCCTCGGTAGCGGCGTGCAGGGTCTGACCCGCAATCCGCTTCTCCTCGACCGTGGCAAGGCGTCCAAGCGCGGCCTTGAAGCTGGCCAGCACCCCCTTCTTGCCGAGAAGTTCGACATCGAGCTCGTCGATGTCCGCGATGGACGTGGCGTCGGCGATCCGACGCAGACCCGTGTCGCGGGCGGCGGAGACGTCATCGAGCATGTAAGGCACCCCTTGAGAGTCGCACCGTCAACATCGCGGTGCATGAACGAACGTACGGATCCATCCAGCCCCGTGGTGCTGGGCGACGGGCGTCAGACTGCGACGCGCACGGGCCCGCGGGCACCCCGGGGGCACGGAAATCGACGAGAGCGTCGGGTGTGCATCACGCCCGACACGTTAGCGCTGTCGGTCCGGCGTGACCACGATCATTCACGCTGCCGCGCCGCCTCGAAGGCCAGCACGGTTGCGGCCATCGCAACGTTGAGGCTCTCCGACCGACCGCGATGCGGGATGGTGAGCCATTCGTCGACGTCGGTGTCGTCGCCGAGGCCGTGGGCCTCGTTCCCGACCACGATCGCGATTCGACCGGAGAGGTCGGCCACGGTGTACGGCGTGCCATGGTGCGACGACGTGCCGAGCCGCCGGAGACCCGCCGACGACACGTCGTCGAGGCTTGCATCGACCACGACGGGTACGTGGAACAACGAGCCTGCAGACGCGCGCACGGTCTTGGTGTTGAACGCGTCGACCGAGCCTGCGGTGAACACCACGGCATCGGCGCCGGCTGCTTCGGCCGAGCGAAGCAGCGTGCCCGCGTTGCCCGGGTCACCGACCCGGTCGGCGACGAGCACGAAGTCGGCGCTGGCAAGCACCGACACCGGAGCTGTCCGGCGCTTCACAACGGCCAACGCCGGCTGGGGCGTCTCGGTGCTGGCGACGCGCTCCATCACATTCGGGCCGAGCTCGAACACTGCGACGTCGGCGGGCGGCACGTACGTCCACGCGCCATCGGCGACGAAGATCGCCTCGACCTCCCAGCCAGCGGCAACGGCGTCGGCGATCAGACTCGGGCTCTCAACGACGAACGCACCTTCGTCGAGACGCGCACTGCGGCGCCCCATGAGGCGCCGCAGCCGTTGAACCTTCGGATTCGAAAAGGTGAGCGCGTCGCTCAGAGCGCTGCCTTGGCCTGCTCGACGATCTTGCCGAACGCGTCGATGTCGTGGACTGCGAGATCGGCGAGGATCTTGCGGTCGACCTCGATGCCGGCGGCGTTCAGGCCGGCGATGAACCGGCTGTAGCTCATGTCGTAGATGCGGCAGCCGGCGTTGATGCGCTGGATCCACAGGCGACGGAACTCACCCTTCTTTGCCCGGCGGTCGCGGAAGGCGTACTGCCCACTCCGCATGACCTGCTCGTTTGCGGCGCGGACCGAACGGCTCTTGTTGCCGTAGTAGCCCTTTGCGCGCTCCAGCGTCTGCCGGCGACTCTTCTTGGCGTTGACCGCCCTCTTCACACGTGCCATGTCAGTTCCTCTCTTGTCGTTCCGTCAGTGATCAGCGCTCGGCCAGCAGGCGCTTGATCTTCTTCGCATCGCCTGGGTGCACATCGACCTGGCCGCTGAGGCGGCGGGTGCGCGTCGAGGGCTTCTTCTCGAACAGGTGCTGACGGTTCTGCTGCAGGCGCCGGAGCTTGCCGGTACCTGTCTTGCGGAACCGCTTCGATGCGGTGGAGCTGGTCTTCATCTTTGGCATGGTGTCTTCCTTCAGGTGACGACCGCATGCGGTCGGTCGTGGTGCTGTCAGGCGGGATCCGTGGCTGTCGCCTCGGTGGCTGTCGCCTCGGTGGC
>JBMOFX010000148.1:0-6668 GCA_049318665.1 Ilumatobacteraceae bacterium
TCGATGCCGTCGAGCGAGGGCTTCTCAGGGATGTTCGTCATAGCGAAGCCCCAGGCTACCGGTGGGTCTCCGGCAGCCTGGGGCTCATTGCGGTGATCAGAGATCGATCGGGCGGAGGACCTTCTCGATGCCGTGGATGAAGCCGTTGGCGAGCTCGCCACCACCGACGTTGATCCGGTTGAGGAACGGGCTGCGGTCGGTCGGGTCGTTGTCGACGAACTGCACGAACGCCACCTTCGGGTTACGAACCTTCACGGTCCACGTGCCACCGGCCAGCGGGGTGATGACTGCGTTGTTGCTCGAGAGCACGGCCGACGGCGACAGACGGCTGCCGACGATGTGGTACTGCAGCACGGTCTTCACCGTGTCGGTGCCGAGGCCCGCAATGGCAGCGAACGTGTCGGCCTCGGTCCTGGGGCGCTTCTTCGTGAGGTCCTGCACGAGCGTGCGGAATGCGGCGTCGTTCGGGGCGAGCACGGTGAGGTTCGCCTTCGGATCGCTGGCCGCCGCGACGAGGTCGGGGAACAGCAGGACGGCCTGGGTGACGATGTCGTAGTCGTGCCAGTTCCTGTCGAAGCCCTCGGCGTTGTCCTTCGCCGAGTCGGCGAGAAGGATGTCGGCGATGGTCTGCGTCGACGGGCCCGAGGCGGCCGAGACTGGGCCTGCGACGGCGACGGTACCGGCGAGGGTGGCGAGGGCGATGCCCATGCGGATTCTGATGCGCTTGCGGTTGTTCTTCATGGTGTTGGCTCCGTTGGTTGTGATCGGGATGATCGTTTGGGTGTTGGTTGCTACGGCGGGTTGCGATCAATACGGAGCCGGTTGCAAGTCGGATGGCACATAGGCTGATCGACCATGTTGCGCTTGTTCGACACCGCCACCCGACAGGTCCGCGAGCTCCAACTTCGCGAGCCCGGCAGTGTGAGCATCTACCTGTGCGGCCCCACCGTGTACGGCCCGCCGCACCTGGGCCACGGCCGCGCGACACTCGTGTACGACGTGCTGCGGCGCTACCTCGAGTGGACCGGTTTGCGCGTTCGTCTGGTGAGCAACATCACCGACATCGACGACGCGATCATCAACCGGGCGAACCGCGAAAGCCGACCGTGGCAGGAGATCACGCACAAGTGCGAGTCGGTCTGGTTCGAGGCGATGGCGGGGCTCAACGTCGCTCGCCCGACCGACGTCCCGCACGCCACCGACTACGTCGAGCAGATGGTCGCGATGATCGGTGAACTGGTCGAGCTCGGCCGCGCCTACGTCACCGACGACGGCGTGTACCTCAGCGTCGAGATGGTCGATGACTACGGCCTGCTCGTCAACCAGCAACTGTCCGACATGATCGAAGGTGGCGGCGATCGCGAGGTGTTCGGTGCCGGCAACAAGCGGCATCCTGCGGACTTCGTGCTGTGGAAGTTCTCGAAGCCGGGCGAGCCGTCATGGCCGTCGCCGTGGGGTGACGGGCGTCCGGGTTGGCACAGCGAGTGCGTGGTGATGAGCCTCGATCTGCTCGGCGAGGGCTTCGACCTCCACTGCGGCGGCATGGACCTCAAGTTCCCGCACCACGAGAACGAGCGGGCCCAAGCGGTGGCGCTCGGCAAGCGGTTCGCCAACCACTGGATGCATCACGGGTTCGTGGTCGACGGTGAGGGCGAGAAGATGTCGAAGAGCCTCGGCAACGTCGCGAACCTGCTCGACCTGATGGAGCACTACGACCCGCGCGCCTATCGGATGCTGCTGCTGCAGTCGCACTATCGCGGCCCGGTCGCGGTGAACCAGGCCAACATCGATGCGTCGGTTGCTGCGCTCGCAGGGCTCGACTCGTTTGCGGCTCGGACCGCGGCGCTCGCCGCGGCGGGCGCTGCTCCCGATGCCGACGTGCTCGACCGGTTCCGCACGCAGATGGACGACGATCTCGACACGCCGGGTGCCACCGCGCTGCTGTTCGACACGGTGCGTCGCGCGAACGCAGCGCTCGACGCCGGCTCGTCTGAGGCCGCCGGCCTGGCCGCGGCGGTGAACGAGATCTGCAACGCGTTCGGGCTCGTCCTCAACGCGGGTGGCGAGGTGCCCGCCGAGGCAGCGGCACGGGCAGCTGCGCTCGACGCAGCACGCGCCGCGAAGGACTTCGCGGGCGCCGATGCGCTGCGCGCGGAACTGCAGGCCGACGGCTGGATCGTGGAGACGACCAAGGCCGGCACGTCGCTGCGGCGCTAGAACATCCCCCAGTGTCGAAGCCCGCTCGCCAACCGTTCCCCCCGGGGTACTTCACCCTGTGGACCACCGTCGCGCTCGACCTGGTGGGGTTCGGGATCGTCGTGCCGATCCTCGGCCGCTACGCCGAGCGATACGGCGCCAACGGGTTCCAGGTGGGGTTGCTGTTCGCGTCGTACTCGCTGGCGCAGCTGATCTGCGCACCGCTGCTCGGTCGCCTCAGCGACCGTGTCGGCCGCAAGCCGGTGATCGTGTTTGCGCTCATCGGCACCGCCGTGGGCAGCTTCATCACGGGTGCCGCGGGGTCACTCGCGATCCTGTTCCTCGGCCGCATCATCGACGGTGCGTCGGGCGGCAGCCTGTCGGTCGCGCAGGCCGCGGTCACCGACATGGCTACGCCCGAGCAACGGCCGCGGCTCGTTGGTCTCCTCGGCGCGGCGTTCGGCGTGGGCTTCGTGCTCGGCCCGGCGATCGGCGGGTTGTCGGCGCTCGGTGGCCCGCACGTGCCCTTCTACGTGGCTGGCGTGATCGCGAGCATCAACGCCGTCGCAGCGATGATCCGACTTCCCGAGACACGCGTGGTCGACCAGCAACCGATCGCGCCGACCGCCTCCCCTCGATCGCTCGATCTGCGTCGCCTCGCGTTCGTCGGGTTCGTCTCGACACTTGCGTTCACCGCGTTCGAGTCGACGTTCTCACTGCTCGGCAGCGCCCGGTTCGACCTCACCGAGGGCTCGACCGCAGCCCTGTTCCTGATCGTCGGCATCGTGCTCGTTGCGATGCAGGGCGGCGCGTACGGCCGGCTGGCTGAGCGGTGGGGGGTCGGCATCGTGCTTCGCAACGGACTCGGCGTGCTCGTCGTCGGTCTCCTCGTGCTTGCAGCGGCCACGAACTGGGGGCTGCTGATTGGATCGCTGCTGCTGCTCGCCATCGGTCAGGGCTGCACCTCGCCCGCCATCACCACACTCGTCGCCGAGCGCGCGCCAGCCGATCAGCGCGGCCAGGCCCTCGGCTTCCAGCAGTCGGCATATGCGGTCGCACGTGTGATCGGTCCGCCGGTCGCCGGCTTGCTGTTCGATCAGGTCGGCATCGCCAGTCCGTCGGTGATGGGAGCGTTGCTGTGCGCGCTCAGCCTGGCGCTGCTCGTCGGCTGGCGACTGCACACCCCAGCGACACCCGCCGCAGTGGCGAACGCAACTCCGTAGCGGCCGTCAGTCTCGCGGCTTCACCGTGCAGGGCTTGCCGGCGCACACGTCGACGAGCGTGTCGTCGAACAGGAACGCCGCCTTCTGATTGCGTGCCTGCGCATCGGCGCGCGGGTCTTCGTGTGGGTCGCGGCTCCCGCTGGGCGGCACGTTGCCGAGCGGGATCGGGTCGGAACCCGAGTCCCAGATCACGAGGCCCGATCCGGTGCTCGGATACGTGGTCGACTCGAGGCCCCAACCGGGCGTCACCTCACCGCTGCGGCCATCGGCGGTGACCGGTCGGTGGATGGTCGCCCCAACCGCGCGAGCCGAGATCATCGCGGTCAGCTCGCTCACCTGATGGTCGCCGAACGCCACGTGGAGCAGCACCGGCTTTGCAGGCGTGCCGGGATACGGGTCGGACGTGATGTGTTGGACGTAACCGGCGCCCTCACCGCGATCCCACAGCATCTGCACCAGCGCCAAGATGAGCACCCGATCGAGATCGTTCGGGTAGGCCGGGATCATGATCGCCTCGAACGTCTCGAAGTCGATCGAGCGGGAGAGGAGCAGGCTGTAGTTCATGCCCATCACGCCGAGCGCGGCTCGCTCGATGTCGGGCGACACGGCGGCGAGCATGAGGCCCATGATCCCGCCTTGGCTGTTGCCGTCGTAGTCGAGATGGGCGGTGTCGATGAGCGGCGTGCCGTCGGCGCGCTGGAACGCGGCGTTGCTGACGAGGCCGTTCGGCCGGGTCATCAGCCGGCCGAGGACGATCTGGTTGAGGACGCCCTGTTGCAGCCGGTCGGCCATCGTGGGGAAGTTGGAGAACTCGCCGAGGGTGGCGACGGCGTTGCCGATGTCGTCCTCGGACATGCCGGCCCACTTAGTTGCGCAGAACACGACGTTGTGCTCGTTCGCGAAGTCGCGCACGTTGCCGGCGTTGATCTCACGGTTGCTGCCGAGCAGACCGTGCCCGTACTGGACGAGGTGGGCGGGTGCCGTGTCGTTGGCGGTGGCGACGCTGATGTTGCATACGAACGGTGCTTCGATGGTGCCGTTCTGCACCGGTACCTCGTCGCCGGTGGGCGTGACGCCGTCGCCGTAGAAGAACCGGTTGCCGGGGCCACCGTCATCCGTGAGGTAGTTGGGCACGGTGTACGTGCCCTCGACCTGCAGCGCGATGTTGTCGTCGGTGTTCGGCGTGACCGTCGTGACGGTGAACGCGGGTGCGTTGTCGCCGAGCGTCTTGAGCGCGTCATCGCGGATTGCGAGCATCCGGCCGGCAATGTTGTCGGTGGTGGCGACCGTGAAGTCCCACGCGAGTTGCAGGTCGGCGCGATCGATCCCCGCCTCGGTGAGCACGCCCAGCGCCTTCTCCATCTGCGGGCGACGATCTTCGACCGACGGGAGTTCGGTGACGAGCGAGTCGCGATACGCGCGGAACAACGGTGATGGCTCGATCGGCGTGCCATCGGCCGTCGCGAGGCCGCGCAGGCCGACGACGTAGGTGGCGCCTTCGCGCAGCGGCACGGCGGGGTGGATCTCGAGCAGCCGGTCGGCGTCCTTCGATGCCTTCTGGTCGAGCTCGGCCCACAGCGGGACGCGCTCGCCGGTGTTGGCGTCGACCAGCACGACCGTGGCGTCGTCGGCGAGCGACTGCTCCAGATCGGTCCAACTCGGCAGCGACGACTGCTCGGCATCGAGACCTTCGAAGTGGGCGAGGATCGGCGTGTTGGGGCTGAAGCCGTCGTTGCGGTTCCATTCGGACAGATCGATTGCGACGCCTTGAGCATTCATCGGGGCGCCGTCCGATGGGATCGCGACGCGGCCGTCGACGAGGTACGCGTTCGACGGGAAGGGGAGCAGGCACTGCCGGGTGTCGAGCGGATCGCAGCCGGCCGGGCTGGCCTCGAGCGCGGTGTTGATGTCGGCGACGAGCGCCGCATCGGCGACCGCCGGCTCGGTGTCCGGCGACGTCGTCTCCGTGGTGGTGGTGGTGGTGACAGCGACCGTGGTCGTGGTGGCCGTGCTGTCGTTACCGCTACATGCCGCGAGTGTGAGCGCGCCGAGTACGGCGATCGAAGTGATCTTCCCCATCGGCGAACTTTCGCAGGTACCGGTTGCCACACTCTGTTACCCGTGGGTAACTTAACCCCCATGGCTGACTTCTCACTCAACGAAGACCAGGTCCAGATCCAGAAGTGGGTTCATGGATTCGCCGAGGACGTCATTCGTCCCAACGCCCACGAATGGGACGAGCGCGAGGAGTTCCCGTACCCGATCGTGCAGGAGGCTGCGAACATCGGCCTCTACGGCTGGGAGTTCCTGATGAGCGCGTTCGGTGACAACTCCGGCCTCACCTTGCCGGTGGCGATCGAGGAACTGTTCTGGGGCGACGCCGGCATCGGCATGGCGATCATGGGCTCGGCCCTCGCAGCAGCTGGCATCAGCGGCAACGGCACACCCGAGCAGGTGATGGAGTGGGTGCCGCAGTGTTATGGCGACGCCAGCAAGATCCAGCTCGGGGCGTTCTGCGTGAGCGAGCCCGACGCGGGGAGCGACGTGAGCAGCCTCCGCACTCGCGCCGTCTACGACGAGGCCAACGACGAGTGGGTGCTCAACGGCACCAAGGCGTGGATCACCAACGGTGGCATCGCCGACGTGCACGTCGTGGTCGCCGCCGTCGACCCCGAGTTGAAGGGCCGCGGTCAGGCGAGCTTCATCGTCCCGCCCGGCACCAAGGGTCTCAGCCAAGGACAGAAGTACCTGAAGCACGGCATCCGTGCGAGCCACACCGCCGAGGTGGTGCTCGACGACGTGCGCGTGCCCGGCAACTGCCTGCTCGGTGGCAAGGAGAAGCTCGACGCCAAGCTCGCCCGTGCTCGTGAGCGCGGCCACAGCGGTGAGAAGCAGCCAGCGATGGCGACGTTCGAGGCGACCCGCCCGAGCGTGGGCGCGCAGGCGCTCGGTATCGCCCGTGCCGCCTACGAGTTCGCGCTCGACTACGCGAAGGAGCGCACCACCTTCGGCAAGCCGATCATCCAGCACCAGGCGATCGCGTTCAAGCTCGCCAACATGGCCACCGAGATCGACGCCAGCCGCCTGCTGATTTGGCGGGCCGCGTGGCTCGCCCGCAACGGCGGCTTCACCCACGGTGAAGGCTCGATGAGCAAGTACAAGGCGAGCGAAGTCGCCGTCCGGGTGACCGAGGACGCGATCCAGATTCTCGGCGGCTACGGCTACACCCGTGAGTACCCGGTGGAGCGC